>JAJEEZ010000265.1:0-11263 GCA_022820705.1 Candidatus Latescibacterota bacterium
GTTTGCTTTCTTCAAAAAGGACTTAGAAATATGTGCCGGATCCTATAGTTCACTACAGAAAGCCGGTCAAAATGCTATTTCTCCAGAAGAACTTCCCTTGTTTGCAGACGAACAATACGCTTCCCCTGACTTTTTTTTTCACCCCTTTACTCACGACACCGAATTTAACTGGATCAAGGGACATCGGCTCATCAGCCAAGAAGACATCTGGATTCCTTTACAGCTCGTACTCTTCTTTTATGTTCCGTCTATTGAGGAGACGCGAATCGGCTATTCATCTTCATCTGGAATGGCTTCGCATATAGATGAACCTCTAGCTATTATTGCGGGAGTGACGGAACTCTTTGAGCGCGATGCATTAATGGTATCTTGGTATGCAAATATCCCTCTATATCGAGTAGAAGCCGATAGGTCACTTTCTTCTAGGGAGACTAACAGAGCCTTAGAACATATCAAGTATCGGGACAGCGATGTAGATTTCTGGTTACACGACGTCGGCTTTTTCAATTTGCCCTGCATCTCGGCAACTCAATGGGTACCGTACTACAAAAAATTTGCCTATCAGGCTGGAGCAGCAGTGGCTTTGGATGGAGAAGAAGCATTCACCCAAGCCTTATTAGAATATGGACAGTCCGAACTGCAATTGAAATGTGCTATGCTAGCACCTCAAAGACAACTGTATAGAGGTGTTGAGGTTATATTTGATGCTCCTCCAGACAAACCTCTGGCCGAGATGAGTACATTCTTGGAGACCATTGGATATTATGGATATGCTGAGAATGCCGAACGCCTAGAGAAATTTTTTCGTAGTGATGATACGGTGGTTCTGTCGGAATTGCCAAAGGCAAGATTTAAAGATTCAGAAAGGCAATTAGGGTATCTCAAAGAGATTCTTCAACAGTATAACATAGACCCTATTATCATTGATTGTACCCATGAACAGATGTCTCAGGTAAAGGTTGTCAAAGCATTCATTCCTGAGTTAGTACAGCCGCATGTCAGTGCATATCCCTATTTGGGACATCCTCGTATTTACGAACTACCCATGAAAATGGGACTGAAAGATAAGCCTCTCACATTTAAAGAGCTCAAGCTAGGGCCTGTCCCTTTTCCTTAAGCTTCGTTGAGAACCATGTTTTGTCTTGTTTTTGTCTTGGCATATCCGGGCATCCTTTATGCAGTATATACATGTTTATATCTGATGAGTAGTTCGGCATTATTCGGAAAGATACTGAACTCAAGATTGGATCGCTATGACTTTATCGTACCTTTGGTATCTCTTGCGGCTGTCTTGGCTCTGATTCTGAGCATGTGTGATTCAACTATCCATATATTGGCCTCCGCCTTTGAATGGCCTATATGGTTCGACTTGCCAATATACTTGTCACTCGGCATTGCAATTTTTATTGGTGTGAGCGTGGGGGTGGCTTTTTATTTTTTTGAGATCATTATATCGCAAGCATGGCTAAAACTGCGGATGGGAAACAACCCGACGGCAAGGCAATGGATGTTTGGGGAGACTAGACGCATTGTGAATCAGGGACAAAGATTACCTATAGGTATATTATTGGGTTCCGTTCTTAGTGAATCTTTTTTAGAGGAGGTACTATGGAGATGCTACTTAATTTCTTATACAACTGATATCTTAAATATGCCTGCACAATACGCGATCGCTATTTCTTCCGTAGCATTTGGAATGAATCATATAGCCTATGGTTTGGCAAATGTGCTCTCTAAAACCTTGTTCGGTGCAATCTTGAGTCTCCTATATCTCGCCTCCAATAGCCTTTTGCCATGCATATTGTGCCATCAAGTCTTCAACCTTATGGTTTTTAAAATTCGCATCGAATGGAAATCATGACTGCAATGTCGAGTAGCTCACCTCCGGCCAATGCAAGCGGTGATCAAATCCCCATTATAGAGGTAAGTAACTTATGCAAAAGTTACGACGGGTTCGCCGCCGTTCAAAACGCAAATTTTACCGTATATCCACAACAAGTTTTTTGCCTAGTAGGACCCAACGGGGCAGGTAAAACATCTATCATAGATTGCATTGTAGGCTTAAAAAAGCCCGATACTGGAGACATTCACTTGTTTGGCGAAAGTATCTCCGATCTGCGGCGGCGCAAGGACATATGCAGTAAAATCGGCATTCAATTTCAAGAAGACTCTCTCTATAATGATATTCGAGTCAGGGAGGCACTAGGCCTTTATGCAAAAATGTATCAGGATCCGGTTAATCCTGATGATTTAATCGACGTTTTTGAGCTGCAACGTCAGCAGAAAATCGCCTATAAAGATCTGTCGGGAGGAGAAAAGCGCAGGCTGCTCATTGCCATTGCCTTAGTGGGCAAACCTGCACTACTGATCCTCGATGAACCGTCGAGTAACTTGGATCCGCACCTACGTCGGCAACTCTGGGATGTACTAAACCAGTACCGTCGCCAAGGTCTCACCATTGTCATGACTACCCACAACATGCAAGAAGCTCAGCAGTACAGCGATGTGGTCTGCGTGATGAGCAAGGGCCAAATCATTGCCTCGGGTTCAGTACCGCAACTGCTCGAAAAGTTTCAGTTAAATCTCAAAGTAGAGGTGGAAACCGAAGTCAATCCCAAAATCTTGGCAGACTGTCCTAGAGTAACCCACATCAACGACAGTTCCCAAGGCACGTATATATATGGTAAGGATGAGGTGTTTAAGAATGCAGTTATAGACCGTCTTAACAGCTTTAACATACATCAATTTTCCGTAAAAACCGCGGATCTTGAAGATGTGTACCTATTCGCCACAGGAAGCCGATATATGCGCTATGGTCAAAAAAACGCAAGAAATGATCGAAGCATCGAATCAGAGGCTCTTTTCGTCGAGGGCCAAGAGCTTCTTCAGCAGGCAATTGACACCTCCAATCCCGACCAATTATACGAGGCACAGAAACTGTTTGACCGTGTTCGCCAAAACGGTAATTACGAGATATTTGCCCTGTATTACCTAGCTTTGTGCGAGTATCGTCTCGCCACGCTTTTTGCGGCCACTCCCGGCGAGCAGGCCGAGTGCATTAATCGAACGATAGAGCATCTCAAAGAGGCCATTGAGTTGGAAGACAACTTCAGCGACGCCTATGCCCTCTTAGCTAGTGCCTATGGCCAGAAACTAAGCCTGAAGCCTCATTTGGGTATGGCGTTAGGCCCTGAGACTAAAAGGGTTCTTGAAAAATCCAAGCGACTCGATGGCAACAATCCCCGCGTCGTCTTAATAGATGGAATGAGCGACTATTATACTCCAGCTATGTTCGGCGGCGACAAGAAGCGAGCCATCTCTAAGATGGAGCAGGCCCTTGAGTTGTTCGCTAAAGAGGAAATCCGCGATCCCTTTCAACCCTCTTGGGGCTACGACGAAGCCTGCGCCCACTTGGGTATCATGCGTCAAGAGGGCGGAGACACTGAGGGGGCAAGGGAAGCCTTTGTCAAAGCCCTCGACGTGAATCCCAACAACGGCTGGGTGAAATCCCAGTTGTTACCGGGATTGGATAGTTAATCGCAGTGGATAAAAGATGTACAGTTCACTGCCGCGTCAGTTGCAGATGCTCTGGAGATCGTCCCCGACAACAGGTACACACCTGCAAAAAAAATGAGTTGACAAAGCCTCTAATAACTCTATTTTATAGAGAACTCTGCATTCGTTAAAGAGCTTTCATCATCAGAAAAGGCCGTCGTCTCGTTGCCCTCGGGGCGACGGCCCACACAAGGAGGATTGCCCATGGACCCCAAAGTGACGCAGAAGCTCGAAGAGGACGTGTCCTTTGTCCGCCAGGCGGTGGAGCAGCGGGACGACGGCCAGTATCGTACGCTGGGGATCACCGTCCTGTGGGCGGTGATCATTGCCGTCGGATACACTCTGAACGATTTCGCCGTGGAATACTCGCCCCTGTTCTGGACCATCGCCCCCGTAGCTGGTTTCCTGGTCAGTTGCGGCCTCGGTGCTTGGCAGGGAAGAAAACAGGGAGTCCGCATGCCGGGGCTGGGGAGGAGACATGCTCTGCACTGGGGCACCATCTTCTTCGCAGTAGTGGCGGTGACTTCCATCGCCCTTTCCCACCGTATCGACGGTCGGGTCATCGGGCAGCTCTTCGCCCTCATCTCTGGTGTGGTATTCTTTCTGGGCGGGCTGCACTTGGACCGGCGCACTCTCTGGCCGGGGGTGCTGCTCATCTGCGGGTCGGTCGCGATCGATCACATCCAACCCTATCCCTGGACCACGGTCGGATTGGCCACTGCCGCCGGCCTAGTGGTCAGTGCCCTATGGATGAAACCGAAGGATGAGGAAGCGAAGGATGAGAAAGTCCTCGCAACCGGCTGAAGTCACCTCCAAGGGGCTGGTGAAGCTGGACAAGCTGCTGGAACATCGCAGCCGGTTTGGAGCCTGTGTGTTGCTAGCCGGCGGGGACTCCATGACCTTCACTAGCCTGAAGCAGTTCCTCAAGGAGACGGACGGCAATCTGGGGGCGCACCTGCGCAAGCTAGAGGACGCCGAGTATCTCAGCGTGTCCAAGCGTTTCGAGAACCGCAAGCCGGTGACTTGGTACCGCCTAACCAAAAAGGGTGCCAAGGCCCTGCAGAACCACCTCGAAGCCTTGCAGACGGTGATTCGGGGGGCGAGGCCCTGAGATGCAGGCACGAGTGATCGCTCTCCTTTTTAGCATCTGTTTTTCTTTGCCGACTTTGGCGCAGGGCCAGGCTTTCGTCCAGGGCCAGGTCGTCGATGAAACAGAACGACCGATGGCTTTTGTCAATGTCCAAATCATTGACACCACCGACGGCGCAGTAACAGGACGCGATGGCCGCTTTGCCTTTTCCACTCGGCACCTTGGGTCACGCGACCTGAGTGCCTCCTTTATCGGCTTTGAACCCACCCGGCAGCCCTTGCACTTGACCGCGGGCGATACTACGACGGTGCGCTTGGTGCTGCGGCGTATCCTCATTGAACTTGGTGAAACCGTCGTCACTGTTAGCACCTATACCACCGGGGAAGATGAAACCGTTACCTTGGCCCCCTTAGATGTGGTTACAACGCCTGGGGCTTCCGCCGATATTTTTCGCGCGTTCAAAACCTTTCCCGGCGTTGCCACCGTAGATAATGGTGCCGGTCTTTTTGTTCGGGGAGGCGATGTGAGTGAGACCGTCATCTTGCTCGATCAAGCTACGGTGGTGCATCCCTACAAATACGAATCGCCCACCGGTGGAGTATTCGGAACGATTCCTCCCTTTATGGTACAAAATACGGCCTTTTCTACCGGTGGATTCTCCGCCCGCTACGGCAATGCACTTTCTGCGGTGCTCGCGATGGAAAGCTTGGACATGCCTCTGCAACGGAGCTATACGCTTGGTTTGGGCCTCGCTGCAGGCTCTGTGGGCCTCGCCTTGCCTCTTGTTGAAGATAAACTCGGCCTGCGTTTTACGGGGAATCGCAGCTTCACCGATCTCCTGTTCCGCATCAATGGTCATCGCGACAAATTCGTTACTACTCCGCAGGGGCACGACGGCAACCTCAATCTGATCTACCAATATTCGCCTACCGGACGCCTTGAGTTCTTCAGCTTCGACGCGGGTGACAAGATCGGCGTACAGGTTGCAGAGCCTTCGTTTGACGGCCTCTATCGAAACAGCACTGATAGAGCCTTGCACAATCTCCAGTGGACGGATGTATGGGCCGATTGGTCCATACAGACCAGTGCCTCGCTCAACCAGTACGAGACCCGGCGGCAATTGGGCAACCTAGACTTGGCTCCCCGCGACTGGACCGGCAAAATTCGCACGGACTGGGAACGCGTCCTCGGTGTCTTCGGGATCTTGCGCCTCGGTGCTGAAATGGAGCACGCTGACAACCGACTCGTGGGGCGCATCCCTAAGGGCGATATCCTTGACCCCGAGGCAGAGATTTTTGAACTCGACAACTCCTACGGTGCTCGGCGCACAGGTGCCTATGTTGAGGTTGATTTCAAACCCGTGCGCCGCATTGTCGCCAATGTCGGGATGCGCGCTGACCACCACAATTTAGCCAGCGATTTTGTCATCGATCCACGCCTGTCTGCGCGATACCAGTTCTCAGAAGACACAAATGCCCGACTCGCCTGGGGCATCTATCACCAATTCCCCGCCCCATTTGAATACAACCCCACCAGCGGCAACCCCAATCTGAGCCCCCAACGCGCCCAACACTGGATAGGCGGCCTGCACCACGAACGCGGGCAACTCCTAGTACGGCTAGAGGCTTACTACAAACCCTACCGCAATCTCGTGCTGGATGACGCCGCCCTGAATCTTGCAAATGTAGGTAGCGGACGGGCCTCTGGAGTTGACTTCTTTTGCAAGTACGGTGCTTTTCTCAATACGCGTTTGAGCGGGTGGATGGCCTATAGTCTGCTGAGGTCGCGCCGATTGCAGGTGCGCCATCTAGAGTTTGAGATACTCCGCGAAGAAGCCCCTTCACCGTTTGATATCACGCACAATCTGACCTTGGTCACAAAAATGCAGATCGTCCGCACTCTTAGCGGCGGCCTGACTCTGAGATACGACACTGGCCGCCCCATCACGCCAATCGTCGGTGCCGTTCCCGTAATAGACAAAAGCTACTACTTGCCCGTGGAAGGACCCGTCGGCTCAGAACGGCTACCGTCCTTTCAACAGATAGATGGGCAGTTGAGCTATGTGCATTTCTTTGGCTCCGGCCACCAAGCGGTCTTCTACTTGGCAGTCAACAACCTGCTCAGCCGCGCGAATGTGCTCGACTATGATTACAGCATCGACTATACCCAGCGCCAGCCACGCACCACGCTCTTTCGCCGATCCATTTACTTTGGCACCAGTGTCTCCTTGAACTATTAACCTTCACCTTCACTAGAAGAGGCTATTTATGCTACACTTTCTGCTCTTACTCGTTTGCATTGTTTCAGTCGCCTATCCCACTCTCGCCCAATCCGGTAACAGTCTTATCGTCAGTGGAAGACAGATGCTGCAAGCCGGTGAAAGTGCGAATGACCTCGACTCTATGTATGCAGCTAGAGCGACGTTCGAGCGCGCCCTAGCCGACACGGGTCTGGTGGCGTGGGGTCACTACTACATCGCTTTGGCCGATTACCGCATTGCTGGCCTATTAGAGGGAGAAAGCAAAGACCCTTCTGAACACCTCAATGCCGCTGTCGAGCACTTGAAAAAGGCTACCGAGATTGACCCTCAAGCTGCTGAAGCCTATGCTCTGCTGTCGAGCGTGTACGGTTGGCAAATCGGCCTTAGTCCTATGAAAACCATGCTCTTGGGCCCCAGAGTAGGACAGGCCAGCCGAAAAGCTCAGCAACTCGCCCCCGACAATCCGCGCGTGGTACTGAGCGCGGCCATCAGCGATTTTAATACCCCCGAAATGTTTGGTGGAAGCAAAGAAAAGGGCCTGCAAGGGTTCCAGCGAGCCGCCGAGCTCTTTGCCCAAGAAGAGCCGACCGATCCCATCCATCCAGTATGGGGGCACAGGGAAGCCTACGCTTGGCTCGGCATCGCTTACCAGAATCAGGGTGAGCTGGAGTCGGCGCGAGCGGCCTTTGAAAAGGCGCTTGAAATCGATCCAGATTTTGGTTGGGTCAGAGACTGGCTGCTGCCCGAGTTGGAAAAAGCCAATTCATCGGATGCGCCGTGAGCAAACGACCGCCAGCTAGCTGGGCTGAGTTGCGAGGAGCACTAACTGGTTTTGGAGGAGGATCTGCCGCCTCGGGGTCGTCTCCGGCCACGCCCGCGTCCTCGGCCGTTGCGTTTGGCGCGGATGTCGTCCAAGTCGGGTGCCGTGCCCTCCCAATGCGCGTGGATGCGGTTGTTGTTGAGCAGGCGCTTGAGGTCGCGGAGGTCGCGGTCGCCGACCAAGGTCAGGGCCATGCCGACCCGGCCCATGCGCCCGGCCCGGCCCGTGCGGTGGGTATAGATTTCGGCGTTAAAGGGGAAGTCGTAGTTGATGACGTGGGTGACGTGCGAAAAATCCAAGCCGCGCCCGGCCACGTCCGTGGCAATCATAAAGCGGATCTTCTGCTGGCGGAAGCGGCGGAAGATGGAGGTGCGCCGCTCTTGGTCTAGCCCGCCGTGGATGATATCGACCGAGCGGACGCGCCTTTGTAGGGCGCGGAACAAGTCGGATGCTTTGTCGCGCGAGTTGCAGAAGATGATGCCCTGTTGGATTTCTTGGTCCTCGATGTAATCGACGAGCGCGTCACTGCGACGGCGGGAGACGTGGAGGAAGTGATGGGCGAGCGATTGGGGTGCCCGCTGGTCGCGGTTGAGATGGATGCGCACGGGCGACTTGAGGTATTGTTGGGTCAGCCGCTCGATCTCCGGCGGCATGGTCGCAGAAAAAAGCAGGGTTTGGTGTTCCTGCATGATGCAGGACAAGATAAAGTCCACGTCTTCGATAAATCCCATCTTGAGCATCTCATCGGCCTCGTCGAGGACCACGGTTTTGACGTGGGTTAGGTCGAGGCTGTGATTCCATATAAAGTCGATGAGGCGACCGGGCGTGGCCACGAGCACGTGAACGCCGTGGTTGATCTTGGCCTTTTGGATGTCCATGTCAAAGCCGCCGTAGATGGCAAACGGCACCACGCCTGAGTGCTTGGCGATTTCGTCCACCTCTTGGACGTATTGGAGCGCCAACTCGCGGGTGGGGACCAAGATGAGGGATTGGATGGCATTGAGCGAATCGTCTGTGGCTTGGATTAGGGGAATGGCGCAAGCGCCGGTCTTGCCAGAGCCGGTTTCGGCTAGGCCCATGACGTCTTTGCCGGCGATAATGTGAGGGATGGTTTGTTCTTGGATGGGCGTCATGTCCTCGTAGCCCATCTCGTCGAGTGCTCTGAGGATGTGAGGTGCTAGATCAAGCTCGGTAAACTGCATAAATCCTATCTATTGAATTGAAAGGGAGGGGAATGCGTGCGGCGGGACGCCAGCGAAGGCGCGTTAATCATTATAAGTTATAAACTTAGGGAAAAAAGCTAAATGTGCAATAGGCCGCGTTGCGCGGAAGCGGCTGGGGCTTAATTTGTAATTCAAAAGACAAGGAGCTAAAAAATGACAGACGTGCGGGTGCGCATTGCCCCTTCGCCGACCGGCCCCATGCACGTAGGGAACGCGTATCAAGCGCTGTTCGACTGGGTGTGGGCGCGGCAAAACAAAGGGCAGTTTGTGCTGCGCATTGAGGATACCGACCAAGCGCGGTCGCAAAAGAAGTACGAAGATGAGCTCATGCAGTCGCTGCGGTGGCTGGGGCTGGCGTGGGACGAGGGCCCCGATGTGGGCGGTCCTTACGGCCCGTATCGGCAGAGTGAGCGCTTGTCCATCTACGCGGAGTACGCCGCGAAATTGGTGGATAGCGGGCACGCCTATCTCTGCTTTTGCACGAGCGAGCGGCTGGCCGCACTGCGGAAGGAGCAGCAGGAGCGCAGGGAGCACGTCGGCTACGATAGACATTGCCGAGGGCTGACTGCCAAAGAGGTAGAAGCGAAGATACAGGCGGGATGTGCGCACGTGATCCGGCTGAAGATGCCGAAGGAAGGAGCATGTATAGTCGAGGACATGCTCCGGGAGCCGATTTCCCTGGAGTGGGGGAAGATGGACGACCAGGTGCTGATGAAGTCCGATGGCTTTCCGACCTACCACTTGGCCGTGGTGGTGGACGATCACTTGATGCGGATTAGCCACGTGATTCGGGGGGAGGAGTGGATCACCTCCACGCCCAAACATCTCAGGCTGTACGAGGCTTTTGGCTGGACGCCGCCGACGTACATGCACCTGCCGTTGCTGCTCAATCCCGATGGCTCCAAGATGTCAAAGCGGCGGAACCCGACCTCGGTGGAGTACTATCGCCGCGCTGGCTACGTGCCGCCGGCCCTGCTCAACTACTTGGCGCTGATGGCTCACCCGCCGATTGAGGACGAAAAGTTCACCGTGGAGCAGTTAGCCGAGCATTTCGATCCGGCGAAGATCAATTTGGGAGGCTCCATTTTTGACATAGACAAGCTCGGCTGGCTCAATGGACGCTATCTGCGCGAGGATCGGACGCCGGAAGCCTTGTTGGCGGAGCTAAAGGGGTGGCTACTCAACGACGAATACGTCGGGCAGATGCTGCCGTTTATGCAGCAGCGGCTAGAGACGCTGGGGGATTTTGTGCCGCGCGTGGCGTTTTTCTTCGCCCGACAGGTGGAGTCAAAGGCCGAGGATTTGGTGCCGAAAAAGCGGGAGGCCGCCGAGGTGGCGCGGATGTTGCAGACAGCCGTGTGGGCCTTGGACGAGGTGGTGGAGTGGGACAAAGACGGCGTGGGCGAGGCCGTGCGCCGGGTGGCCGCGCATTGGGAGTGGCCGGTCCGCGACGTGACCGTCCCGCTCATTGTCGCGCTGACTGGCGAGCGGGTGGGGCCGCCGCTGTTTGAATCTGCCGCGCTCTTGGGGCCAGAATTGACCAGGATGCGGCTGTTGGACGCTATGAAGGCGTTGGGTGGGCTGTCTAAGAAACAGGCGAGTCGATTAGAGAAGGATTGGAGGCGGTGAAATTCTTCGGGTGGTCCAGATGTAGCTAGGTGATCCGCAGATGGACGCAGATAGACGCAGAAGAGTATAACAAGACGATTCCGCAACTCGAAATGTTCGAGTCGTTCAGGGTTGCTATATGACGTAGGATAGCTATAGCTAGCGGCGGTCGAGCCGGATCGGCGTCCGGTCGCCTTCGCGGATGCGGTAGTACTGATCCATTTCGAGGCCGGTAAACAGTTGCTGCGTGCCCGTGGCCGGCCAAGTAACTTCGACGGCTTCGATGGCTGTGGCCTGTCCTAGACCGATCTCCTGTTGCAGACTTGAGCCGCCGAAGCTAGCTCCCGTGCCGACGGTGGTGTAGATGTTCCTCGTTCCCTCAGCAGTTGCGACCTCTATCCTGATGCGCGTTCCCAAGGCGGCGCGATTGGATTGCACTCCTTCCAACAGGAGCGCGATCCAGTGATTGCCGTGTCCGGGATTTTCAAAGAGGACATTCTGGAACACGTCCCCGGTATAGGCCCCACCCAGGACCGCATAGATGTCTTGGTCGCCGTCGTTGTCGAGGTCGCCAAAGGCCACGCCGTGCCCTTTTTGCAGATGGCCGAAGCCGCCGGAGGTGGTAACGTCCTCGAAGAAGCTCCCACCGGCATTGCGGAACATGCGGTTGGGCATGACCGAGCGAAGCGAAGGCGACCCCGTGCCAG
>JAJEEZ010000235.1:0-5189 GCA_022820705.1 Candidatus Latescibacterota bacterium
GGCTCCGATCACGTATAAGGTATCGCCGCCGTCGTGGGCGAAAGCGTCCGGTCGCAGCTTTTCGGGCACCGCGCCGAGTAGTCCGGGCACGGCTTCGGCGTCGCTGAACGCCAGTAATGCCTACGGCACCGATTCGGAGAGCATGACCATCAACGTGAAAAAGCGTCCGGTGGCCGGGGTTGCGCCGGTGTTGCCAGCGGTCAGCAGCATCACCTGCTATGTCGGCGAGTATTGCTCGTTCACGTTTCCGGCGGCGACCAGTGGCACGGCCCCGATTACCTACAAGGTGTCGGCCCCGTCGTGGGCGAGGGCCTCCGGCCGCAGCTTTTCTGGTACTGCGCCGAGTAGTCCGGGCACGGCTTCGGCGTCGCTGAATGCCAGTAATGCCTATGGCACCGACTCCGAAAGCCTGACGATCAACGTGAAAAAGCGCGGGTATCCGCCAGTGTTGGCATCGGTCAGTAGCATCACCTGTTATGTGGGTGAGTATTGCTCATTCACGTTTCCGGCCGCGACCAGCGGTACGTCGCCGATCAGCTATACGGTGTCGGCCCCATCGTGGGCGAGGGCTTCGGGTCGGGGCTTTTCTGGTACTGCGCCGAGCAGTCCGGGCACGGCTTCGGCGTCGATCAACGCCAGTAATTCCTACGGCACCGATTCAGAAAGCCTGACGATCAACGTCAAAAAGCGGCTGGCGATGGCACCACGGCACTCGCCTGAATTCAGTCCCGTCCCCGGCGGCCAGTGGCTCGCCGAGCGCACTAGGCCCCTGTGGAGTAACATGGACGGTGCGCGATACGGATGGCGATACCGACTCCTACGCGCTATCAACTGAACATCTAACACCCACGTACTGAACCCCCGGGGCTGGCCTTCGCTGTCGAAGGCCAGCCCCTACCACAAGGAAAACCAACCATGAAAAGGAAGAAAAGGGGCTTGCTGTGGCGGGTGCTGCCCGGCTTGCTCGCCGCCGGAGCCGCACATGCAGCCGACGACCTGACCGCGAATGACCCGCCGAGGATCGTCGGCCTTGAGAGCGTTTCTTTTGCCGAAAACAGCTCCGATCCGGTCGCCACCTACACCGCCCGCGACCCCCAAGGCGATGCGATAGCGTGGTCGCTGGCCGGACGCGACGCCGAGGCATTCACCTTCACCACCAATGCCGAACACCAGACGATGACGCTGTTATTTCGGGCTATCCCCGACTACGAACAACCCGCCGATGTCTCGCCCACCGACAACGACTACCAAGTGACCGTAGTCGCCACCGACGGCGGCCAACCTGTCTTGGCGACGCCCTATCCGGTGCGCGTACAAGTGGTCGATGTAGCCGAGGCCGACCCCATGCCCGCGATCTCCGCGCCCGAACAGATGCGCTCCACCACCCAGGCCGAGTATGTGGGTCGGATGGTGTGGGCGGTGATTGACTTCTACAAAGGCGTTGTGAGTTGGGCCGTGCGCGGGGTGGTTCATCACCTGCGCGATGTGTTCAACGCCAGCAAGCGCGATGCGAATGCGCCGGTGCCAGCAAGCGTGCCGGATGCGCCGGAGGTATCGGTGTATGCTGGCGCGTGGGCGGCGCTGGAGACGTCGGGGCGGCTGCACGTATCGGTGGGCAAGCCGGCGTCTGATGCGACCGCCTATGAGTACCAACTCTACGAAGGGGCTGAGCGGCTGTTGGATTGGACCTCTGCGGGGATAGCTGCGGCGGCGGGGGCGGCGTCTTCGTTTTCCGTAGGCGGATTGCGACATGGAAAACCGTATGTCGTGGCAGTGCGGGCGATCAACGAAGGAGGCGCGAGCAGTGCGGCGTGGGGCATGGCCACGCCGGGTCGCCTGTTTGCGCCGGAAGGGTTGCAGGCGGTGGCGGGTGATGGATGGGTGGCATTGGAATGGTCGGCGGCAGCGAGTGAGGGGCCGGTGCTGACGCGCTATGAATGGCGCGGGCGTCCGGTGTGGGGTGCGTGGTCTGAGTGGGAGCCGGTGGCTGGCGGCGCGGCAGCGCGGAGTCATAGGGTCGAAGGACTGGCAAACGGTGTAACGTATGCGTTTGAAGTGCGGGCGGCTAATCCGGCGGGCGTGGGAGTGGTCGCGCAGGCGATGGCCGAGCCAGTACCAGCAGAGAACACGCCCCTGTGAGCGCCCCAGCAAGCGCAGGCGCAAAATACAGGGGCGCAATGATGCGAATAAGCCGCCGCGTACTAGCACAGGCCGGCGAGAGGAACAAAAAGTTGTGCAAGTGCCTGACTGACGTTACTCTCCGTTGTCGTGGGAAAAGAAATTAATGGCCGATGGTTAGTGGTCAGTCTTCGGACGGCCGTCCATCCATTGCCATTCCCGCGCCCGGCCTCCAAGGGGCCTTGCGACAATGGCTGCGTAACGTCAGTTCCTTTTTAACGTTTCTGAGAAAGCAAAGGTAAATAGCATGGCAGTTAAGACGTGTTTGATGATCGGGGCCAGCGGCATGGCCGGTGGTTGGATCGGACGGATGACCGAGCGTCTCGGCGACCGAATTCAGATAGTCGGGCTAGTGGATGTCAACGAGGATTCGCTGGCGGCCCAAGGGGACAAGCTCGTCTTGGGGGGCGAGCAGCTCTTTACCGATTATGAAGAGGCTTGCGCCAAGGTGCAGGCCGATTTCTGCGGCATTGCCACTCCGCCGCAATTCCACAGCCCGCAGGCCATTGCCGCGCTGGAAGCCGGGATGCCAGTTATTTGCGAGAAGCCGATTGCCGATACCTTAGCAGCGGCCAAGGCCATGGCCGCCAAGGCCGAGGAGACGGGGTTGCCGTGCGCGATTATCCAGAATTACCGCTACGAGCCCAACAAGCAGGAGGTGGTGCGGATTCGCGAGGAGGGGCGACTTGGGCGGCTGCAGCACATCTTCGGCCGCTACGCCTGCGACTATCGCGAATACATGTCGTGGGGCAAGGAGTGGCGACACGATATGGATTTCAGCCTGCTCTTTGAAGGCTCGGTGCATCACTTCGATATGATGCGCTTTTTAGCCGGGGGGGATTGCGAGGTGTTGCAAGGATTTGGCTGGAACCCGGCGTGGTCGAGTTTTAAGCACTATTCGAGCGGATTTTATCTGCTGAGAATGGACAATGGAGTACACACGGCGTACGAGGGAAACAGTTCGGCGGCGGGGATTACGAGTTGTTGGCACCGCGAGTACTATCGCTTGGAATTCGAGGAAGGAACGGTGGAAATAGGAGCGGGAGACGAGGTGCGAATTTATCGGGTGGGGCAGGAGGTGGAGGTGTATTCAGCACCGACTATGGAGTGGACAGGACACGATTATTTGTTCAAGGAGTTTGTGGATTGGCTGGAGGGGGGCAAGGCATCGGCGACGCGGATTGAAGATAATTTGCAGAGTTTCGCGTTGGTGATTGCGGCGATGGAGACGACGGAGGATGGACAGCCCAAGCGAATCGCGGATTATCTGTAAGGTCTCGGCTTTAGAAACTAAGACGCAGACGTACGGCTCCGGTCGTGCCGTTGCAACTGAACAGGAATCGCGGAAGCGTCTGTCCTAGCCGTGGTTGCCGCCGCGCAGCAGGAACACGCCCATCGCGCCCGTAAGCAGCGGCAGCGTGGCGTCGATGAGAATCCACACGAGGGAGGCCGTATCCGCTCCTACGGCCGTGAATTCAGGACTATACAAGATAAACCAGTTCCAGAAGAACATGATGCCCACGCACAGGAAGCCGTAAAACTGGACGTTGGCGGCAACAAACTCGCGCGTGACCCCGGCGCTGGATCCTTCGCTGTCAACGCCTTTCTTGCGGGCATAGCCGAAGATCAGGCCCAACACAATGGCTACCGCCATAAACCCATCCAAGGTGGACCAAAGCGGGCTGTACGGCTGTTCTTCGCTGGAGACGTGATAGAGCGGTTCTACTACGGTGTGGATTGCGATCGCAACTGCCATCAAGACGAGAAACAGGCCACAGATTCGCTTGAGCGTATCCATAATTTCCTTCCAGGTGATGTGGTTGAATTTCCCCTCAAGTTAAGACTTATACCTATGGTGATTCAATAGGAAAAGAACGCGTCCGCACATCGACTTCAAGCCGGGTTGCTCCGCCGCCTTGGAGGACGCCGCGCGTCGGCGACACGTCGCGGTAATCGCGCCCTACGGCAATGTGTACTTTCCCCCCCTCGCCGGCAAAGTTCTGGTTGGTCGGGTCGAAGCCGACCCAGCCAAGCGCTGGCAGCCGGCATTCGACCCAAGCGTGCGTGGCGTTGCTTGGTGCCTGCTCGCCGGATTGATCGGTTGGGTTTAGGTAGCCCGAGACATAGCGGGTGGGGATGCCCCAGGAGCGCGCTATGGCGATCATGAGATGGGCGTAGTCTTGGCAGACGCCCCGACCGGTTTCGAGGATGTGCTCGACGGAGGATTCCGCGGTGGTGCTGCCCGGGATGTATTGCAGGCAGTCGTGGAGTGTGTGCGACAGTTGCATCAGACTTTCGAGCGGGTCGTCTCTAGGCTCGATGCGGTGCCGGGCGACGAACTCGGTGAGTGCGGGCGAAGGGCGCACCAGCGCGCTCGGGTGTGTGAAGTCCCAATCGGATTCTCTACGGGAGCGGATCTCCTTCCAAGCATCGATGTGCAAGCGCGCGGGGAGCGGTGGGGCGGATGCAACCTCGACCGTGGAGCGGGTTGTGATCTCCAAGATTTGGTGCATTTGGTGGAGGTCGAGGAGGTGTCGCGTGTTGCCGAAGCAGTCCGTCTCGCGGCTCAGGTTGGCTGGAGGGGATGTCTCAATCTCAAAGTCGAGGAGTCGCTGCCCGCGGTCCTGGCGCGGCTCCAGACACAGGAGCATCACGCACTGCTGGACTGGGGCCGTGTAGGAGTAGTGAGAGAGGTGTTCGATTTCGTAGCGGACGGCTCCGGTCATGGCGTTTGCACCGGAGAATCCTCGATGGCGTAGTCGATATACGCAGTCATCACGAGTGAGTGGAGTTTGCGGCAGTCGTCGCCCACCTGCGCGAGGACTGCTTCTCGGTCTTCCCGATCCGGCCACTCATAGCGGACCAAGGTGCCGAGTCGGCCGGCGAGCCGTGCGGCTGCTTCTCCCGCGTGCGAGTTAGGGCGCACGCCGATGGCCGCTAGTTCCGTCGCCAGCGCATCGAGTACGCGGCACAGCGAGCCGGGCAGCAGGGGATCGGTAACCAGCAGGTCT
>JAJEEZ010000025.1:0-2873 GCA_022820705.1 Candidatus Latescibacterota bacterium
GATATAGTTGCCAAAAAAATCGTAGAAGTAGTCGCCCTCTAAGTTGGTGTTGATATAGCGCTGGTACTGGTCGCGGGCGTAGTTGGAGTACTCCCATTGGCGCCACCTGAACTCGTAATAGAGTTCTTGGGGCACGTACCATCTCTGTACGGCGGGATCGAGGGCACCAAAGAGTACGCCTGGACCCCGGGGTTCAAAACTGACTTCGCCGCCGCGCTGGATACCTAGGCGGGTGCCGTAGTTTTGGGCGTGGAGCACGGTTTGGAACGCGACCAACAGCGCCAGCCCAATCGTTAAATTCACTCCGCGGACATTCAATGCCGCACCCTCCCAATTCTACATGGTAAAATTCATCGCGAAGGTATCCCCCTCGCCCAATATCAATACGCTACTCCGACAACCCCCACCCGCTTCTCCTCTCCGGTCCCCGCATCCAAAGCAACAGAAAAGATATAGTGGCCTGGAGGGACCGCATTGTCCTCATCGTCGCGCCCGTCCCAAAAACGGGGGAATCGACCGCTCATATCCAAGCCTTCGTAGAGGTTGCGGATCAATCGGCCACTCAAATCGTAGATCCCAAGCCGCACCCGAGTCGGGTGGGCGATGTTGGTGATATCATAAGTAATGGCCGCCCGCTCGTTGATCCCGTCGCCATTGGGGGTAAAAACGCTGGGGACGGCTGCCACATTCACTAGCAGCTCGTCGGTGATCGGCACGTTGACAAAGAGGTTTTCTGGATCGAGGGTGCCCACGGCTCTGCGGTCGGGATCATCCATGCCCTCCCGACTCAAATCCGCGGCATTACCGGCCAACACCACTTGCCCCAACACCTCGTTGTCGGCGTTGAGTGCCCGGCCGGCAAAGCGAGTTCCTAGGCGCAGGACCGTATTCTCAAATTCTAAGGTCAAGAGCACCCCATCCTCCTCAATCCGCGGGAAGGCCATGACCAAGGCGTCGTCGCGCACAGCCACCACGCTAAAGCCATTCTGCTCGACTGGGAGATCCGCGAGGGACAAGCCGGAAAAATCCGCTGTCTCTGCCGTGCCGTCGGGTCGGCGTATTTCCACTTGGCCAATCGCTTCGGTGCGCAGCGGTGTGCTGATTTCAAAGCGGTCAAAGCCCGCATTCTGGGGCTTGGATTTGACCAGTACGCCATACGTAAAGCGAGTGGCTTGGCCTAAAATAGCGGTGCGGGGCAGGATCTCGCCGATGAGGGAGTCGGCGAAAACGGGCTGGAAAACATCCCAAGCCATCCCGCCGATGCCAGTAGCCGCATCGACATCGGCGTTGAAGAATTCGATCATAACTTGAAAATAGCGCCGCGGACTAGGCGATACGATCAGCGTCCCCGCTCCTTGCACCTGAAGCTGGTCTGAGGCGACAATGCCCTCGGGCGAATAGGGGGGAGACCAAGGGCTCCAATTGGCGAGGTCTTCGCGAATCACCGATTTTTGGTTGCTCGCTAACTTGTTGTAGTCCGCTTGGCCAAGAGTGATCTGGGCTCGCTGTTCAAAAGGCAACTGGCCAAAGGTCAAAAGCGCCTCGCGCCCGTCCATCTCTTCGTTGTCGAGGACGTTGGCGACCAGATTCTTGAGTTCGCTGTCTTCTACATCTTCGGCCTCCTTCCAAGGCACGTCGATCGGGATGTCGAAAACGGTATCGCCTCGCTGTTCAACGCGGCCAGAGGATTGGCTGCCGATCCGGGTAAACTCGACCGGCTGGGGATCAGCCCCAGAGCGGGTGCGGACCTGCACCCTAGAGCGAGTTGGATCGCCCACCTGTTCTGCAACCCAGCGCAAGCGGCCCAAAAGCGCCTGGTCGCCAAAGTCGAATACGTTGGAAATGTACACGGCCTGCGGCACAAAGCCCTCGCTGAACACTTGGAACTCAGCGATCTCAAAGTCCGCGGCCGTCAGGGATTTGAGCCGCAAAAAGCGCACGAAGCGGGTGGGGATTCGCACGTCCACCACCGCTTCTTGGTTCTGTCCTTCAAAGGCGACAGTTTCCCAGATCAGACTGCCCTCGCGGCGCGATTCGGGCTGGCCGTCATTGACAAAAATTTCGTAGCCCTTCAAAAAGTCGTCTTGGGACTGGAAATCAGGTGCCGGAAAGGCCGGATCGGCGTTGCGCGGAAAAAACTTGAACCGATTGACGCCAAAGATCGCCCCCAAATCGAATTCGATGAGCAGGCCAAAGGCCCCGGTGCCCCCCGTGCCCGAGGATTTCAGTACTAAAGCGGTGTCGCCGTCGTCGTCGAACATCTGCGGAAAATCGGCTTCGAGAAAGCGGAAGGAGGGAATGGGCGTGAATACGCTGCCACCGCGCTCCTTGGAGTTGACGCCGATCAATATGTTGTCCGTCGTATCGGCCTGCTGCGGAAAAATCCAACGCTCGCGCTCGGAGGGCGCAAAGTCGATGACGCCGCCGGGCGCATTGGACTGATCGACAGTCGCCGCGTCGAGGATTACTAGGGCCGGAATCTCCCCACCACCACTCTCCCAAGACAATCCGCCCTCACCCCCTAGTTGGACGACCTCCATTTGGGCACCAACCGGCGACTGATAGCTCAATCCTCCGAGGACTGAAAACAGGAAAAGCGCCCTGAGAGCGATCCGTCGTCGCACCTTTCGACCTGCCTGAAATTGTCGCATGGTTGGCATATTTTCTGACTCGACTGCTCTGGGCTAAAGCAAATAACTGTATGAAATACGAAAGGATACAGCAACCAAAATCCGGCAACGCATAGCCGCTACGGTTGGTTCGCTTCAATCCGAATCTCGCCCGTAAACCCACCGGCGCTCAAACGCTCCGCCAGGGCCTGAGCCGCGCTACTCGGCAGGTTTCTATTGGCCCGAATCGCCAGCCGACCGCCT
>JAJEEZ010000289.1:0-9668 GCA_022820705.1 Candidatus Latescibacterota bacterium
GCTTCCAAGACTTCGTCATTGTCCACGAACTGCTGCACCTGCGCGTGCCCAACCACGGCAAGCTCTTCAAAGCCTTGCTAACGGCGCACGTACCCGCTTGGCAAACGCACGCCTCTCAACGCACCAACGCCAAGCGCCCCACCGCGACAAACGAATCCGCCACCAAGCGATAGAAGTAAATCCCCGAGGCCACCACGCGCCCATCTCGGTCGCGTCCATCCCAGACGAATCGGTAGCGGCCAGCCGCTAATGGCCCTTCTACAAGGTGGCGCACGGGCCGTCCCAACGCATCGTAGAGCACCAGCGCGACCGCCGCCGCCTGCGGCAGCTCAAACGACAGCGCGACCTCGGCGTTGAAGGGGTTGGGATAGGCCGGATGCAAGGCAAAGTCAGCGGGCAGCGCCATCGCCTTAGATGCTCCTTCCTCCGTAAGAAACGGCACCCACGCCACCGCACCCTCGATCTGCGCGGCAATAGCTGCGCTGTCAGCCCCGCTACAGTAGTTGTCTTGGGCTTTTAACTCCTCGGCGCTCAAATTCTCAATGGCCGTGGTATTGTTGGCAAAAGTGTTGCCGCGAATCGCCGTCGGCACCTGTGGCCCTTCGACCCGGATGGCCACGGCATTGTCCGCAAAGCGATTGCCAAAGATGTGCGGCGCAGAATCCACGGATAGTATAGCTGGCGTCCCGCGGATAAACTCGCTGCCGCGAATCTCCAGCGACTCCACGCCCGTTAGCTCCAAACCCCGGCCCCCGACAAACGACCCCATCTCAATCACCCCTCTCGTCCCCGGCCCCAAGCGCAACCCCGCGGCAACATGTGCCCTGAACGTCGAGTTCCATATCTCCACCAGCGACCCGGCTATTTCGGCACCAGCGCGCAAGTTGCGCTCGACCTGCACCTGCGCAAGGACCAAGCGCGCCGCACCCCCAGCGCGCAGACCATCGCCTTGGTTGGCGACGAGGCGGCTGTTGTGCAATTCCACCTCTCCCAACCAATCTTCCAAATCCATGCCGTGCCCAGTGTTTTGCGCAATCTGCGATTCCCACATCTCAATGCGCTGGCCGCGGCCTCCTATGGCTCGCACTCCAACCCGCGGGTCGTCCGGGTCGAGGCGGCCGTTGTCGATTACAGCGACGCGGATGGCCTCTAAGGATGTGTTGTAGAGCAAGATTCCCTCTTGGCCGTTGCCCTCAATGGTGACGTTGCGCAGCGCGAGCTGCCCGCTGCCCGCCACGAACACGGCCGGGCCGGTAATGGTGGTAAATTCGCTTCGATCTATCTGTGCCTGGCCGTTGAGTGCCAGCCGTAGGCCGGTGCCGCCGCTTTCGCGTACCGCAGAGTCGGCAATGCGCAGACTCGTCTTCTCGTCAATCTCGCCGCTAAAGGCAAAAGCCGTGCGCGTTAGCTCGGCGTGCTGCACCTCGACTTGAGCACCCGGCAACACGTGAATGCCATACCACAAGCCGTCGTTGTCCGGGCCGGGATCGGTGGTTAGCTCTGCCCGCTGGCCAGCCGTCCCCTCAATCGTCAACGCACCTTCCACAATCAGCTCGGCAAAGTCTGGGAACACGCCGCGCCGGCTGAGATCAGAGCGGGCAAAAGACACCTTGCTCGGGCCGATGTGCAGTTCGGACCCGACCGGCACTACCAAGTCCGCGTACACAGCCTGCTCGCCTAGCCACTGCGTCCGCCCCGGCGGCAGGCGGAAGCCAACGACCCCGCGGTGGGCATGTTCAATGACGACCGCCGCTGGATCGACCGCTTGGCCGTCAAGCAGGTAAATGCCCGACCAATCCAAGGAGCCGGTGCGCGCCGCACTCGACGCAAATGATGCACCCTCGCCGATTTTGAGCTGACCATAGACGATCAGCTCGCTGCGGTCTGGATCAAATCCCGTGCCCTGCGCATCGCCGCGGGCAAAGCGAATCTCCGCACCAGCGTCAATGGTCAGCGTGGCACCCGGCATCACGACTACGTCCCCATCCAAATCCATCCGACCCGTCCACGTCGCGTCGCCGACAATGTGGCCGGGCCGTTGCTGCCGCACCACATCGACGACCATCGCTGTGCCTTGCGGGCGGATGTTGTCGATGGCCACGCCCAGCGGCAAGTTCCGCGCAAAGCCCGTGTGGCCGCTGAAGGCTGGGTTCGTGTCCCAAGCGAAGCGGCGGAATCGCACGCCGTCAAATGGGTCGGTCGCGTCGCCTTTGTTGCCATTGTGAGCCGAAGAATACGCCTCGTCCCGTGCCCAAAAGTCGAGATGGTCCCATCCTTCCACTACATCGGGGTCGCCGTTGGGGGCAAAAAGCCCATCAGCGCAGACCAAATCGACCTGTTTGTGGCGTTCCTCGTCGTTGTCGGCCTGCTCGTCTATGTGCCAGATGAGTAGGCCGTCTTGCGGGATATTGCGGTTGTAGTACGAGCCATCACCGCGCCGGTGTTCCAGCAGGAAGTACTCGTCTTGGGTCAGGGGAATTTTGTATGCCTTGCGGTCGCTGAAGATCTCCCCTATCTCCAGCCCTGCGACGCTCCCTTCCACTTCCACTACCTCCACCCAACCGAGCGTGGCTAGCGACCACGCCGAAAAGGCATTGGGCCCATCTCCTGCGCCCCAACCGAGCGTCCCCCAACCCATGATCCCCCAATTGCCAATACCCGCGGAATCGTCCTCAGGCTCCAACTCGGCCACGGTCAACGATGTCTGATCGAAGAGATCGGGCAATCCCAACACGTGCGCAAACTCGTGGCACATCGTCGCGGCCGTAATGCTGAAAGTGTGGCCCCGCTGCGTGGTACCGCCGAAACCCGTGAAGCGACTCCGCACCCGCACAAAGCCACCGCCGGCCGCCGGATCGCCGCTAATGTAATCGGTGTCTAGCCCCAGACTGGCGATGCCAGTGGCCGCGCTGATGAAGAAATCGCGGGGAGCAGTATGCAAGTTGATAAAGACGATATCGACGTACCCGTCGTCGTCACCTGAGTTGGGCACTCCGTCGGGGCCGTCGTTGTAAAAGTGGCCAAAATCGGCGTCCGCTTCGGCTGCTGTGAGGATCTCCAGATTGAAGCGGCCAAACTGGCCCCTAGCCCCTATAGTGTCGGCCAAGTAGGTATCTGCGGCAGCGAGCGAGCGATAGCGCCGAGGCAGCACCTGACCATCGACGTGAATCCGCCCGCCCGACATCTCGCGGTAGAAGTGGGCAAAACTGCCGGGCAACTCGTCGTCGAAAAGGCCGTTCGCCCATGAGGGCGCAGTAGTAGGAGCACCCTCATCTTGGAACTGCGCGAAGATAACTAATGCACT
Organism: Candidatus Latescibacterota bacterium; assembly: GCA_022820705.1. Classification (GTDB taxonomy): domain Bacteria; phylum Latescibacterota; class UBA2968; order UBA8231; family UBA8231. The sequence goes on from JAJEEZ010000289.1 coordinate 3,305, forward strand.
CAGGTGCTCCGGCGTCTGCACAACCTGCTGCGCCGATGACTCCAACGCCGCGCAGGCAAACTGGGCCGCTAGAGCTTGGGATGGGAGAAAAAAAAGGAGGAAAAGGAACAATCGCTGCGGCACGAGGGATGCTCAAATCGCCAAATCAAACGGCAGATCGCTGATATCGCGCAAGCGTCTGCCGGAGACTAGCGTATCCAATATATCGGACTCTGAGTCGTTATCCGCAACGGCTTCTATCAATTCGCGCAACGCAAAATGATAAATGCAGTCTATATCTCCAGTGCCATAGGCCAGCGACGAGATTCTACTCGGTAATGGTTCACCAACAACGACGACGATGTGTGGCGTCCTGCCCTTGCGATTGCGCACCAAGTTCAATCCTTCAGTCCGTGCATTTTGCGAGCGGTCGCTGCGCATCGTCCATTTGCACGAAACGCTGGCGTGCAAAATGTCCACTTGCGAATTCGCACTACGCAAAGGCGTATGCGTGGCTGTTTCACCATTGCCCAACAGTACGTCGTCTTCACTGATCATCTCGTCGGCGACCGGCTTCCGGCAAACCACAATATCGGGCTTAACGATGTAATCCCCGAAGACAATCAGTAGTTCCTTGTTCTCTTCGACTACTCGCGATACATCGGACAAATGCTGGTATTGCTCGAAATTGCCTATCTTACCGCCTAGCGAGAATTCCCATTCACCTGGACGCAGATGAGCTAGCAATCCAAATGCGTCGCGCAAAAAATCCTTAGTGGCCGCCTCGAATAGGTGGCCTGCCGTTTGTCCGGCCAGTTTTCCGGTTTCTACCTGAAAACCGATAAGTTCAATAATTTTCCTGCCGATTCTGACACTTGCCGCGCTCCCCCCTTTATCGGCATTGTTCGGAATACCGGATTCGTCTTGGCGCAATACCTCGTCGCAAATCTGGCGGTGATATGCACGTCTCAGATCTTCGATTTTTCCCGTCATTACGGTTTCACCAATCCAATCACGTACTCTTCGTGCATCCGTTCCTCAATCTGTGAGTGTCGCTTATTGCCCCAGCGCGCTGGCATCATACGCTTGTCTCGATCCAAGCGGCGGACACCGATTCCTGCCAAGTCAAAACCGACTTTTTCTCCAATGGCAGCGAGCCCCCTTTGCGTCTCGACATCCATACCGCGTAGATGCGAGGTACCGACGACAATCACGGCCGCCTTGCCTTTTTTTAAAACCCGCTGCATCTCTGCGATCACGGCAGACATCTCGCCGAAATATCGGCGCAAGGCCATCGCTTTTTTCGAGTCGAGTTCAGTCAGTCTTGCCAGCGTTTTTTTACATTGTTCTGGCAAATGATCGTACTCCTCGCCGGATGCGGCATCGTGTCCCAAGTACCGGGCGCGAATCTTGGTGAGATCGTCTATCTTCCAACCAAACCACACTAGCGAAAACTTGTGCGCCCGCATATAGTCAATCGCATTATTGGCGTAAGGCGGCGACGTCACAATCAAGTCAACGCTTGCATTTGCCAATCCGGTCTTTTCTGCGCTAGCCGCTCGAATCTGAAAAGGCGTGTCCATTGTCCGGGATTTCAAACGGCTCCTATCGTACGCAATGAGATTGCGTTCTAAACGCTTAGCAAATTCGACAAACGCCGAATTCGGATTCTTCTCGGTGTCCCTGTGGGGACGCGTATGCGCCAGATCGCGAGCGAGCGAAACCCCCCCGGATTTGGCGATGATCGTCGAAGAAAAAACTATCTTAAGAAAATCTCGTATCCTTTCCTGACTCTGCGATATATCAGAGTCCTCCGAATACTCGGGCAGGGATTCAATGTTCTTCAAAAGCGCGATCAACTCCAACTGCTGCTGGGGCAGAAACCAGTAGTTGATAAACTCACTAGTTTTCTCATCGAAACGCAGATTTAGCTCCCTTTCTAGATCGTCACGGTTTTGCCAATAATCGCGCTTTGCCGCGTCGATAATTCGATATCCGGCTTGCAGAGTTTTTGCCGCTTTCATAGGTGTCAGCTTGGCCGCCGCAATCATTCGTGCCAACGGATCGATATCGCAACCTATCACGCGACGTCCCAGTCGCACAGCTTCCACCAGCGTCGTCCCCGAACCAAGCATCGGATCGAAAACTACATCTTCCACATCCGAAAGATGCTCAATGAAAAATTGGGGCAATTGCGGCGGAAACTTGGCGGGGAACGGATGCCAACCATGCGAGGCATACTTGCCGTCTGTACCGTGAAAATCCAAATCGGCACACAATGCTTTCCGCAATGTGCCAAAGTAACTAACAGCACTCATGCGTTCTTCCTCTACAAACTCAAGGTTCATTCCATAGGGACATGATGTTCTGCTGTGTCCCTTGAATGAGAATATTCATCTTTTGTATGGAAAATACGTCAGCGCCAGCCCAGCGGCATACATCAAAACTTATCAATCGGCATCTGCCGGCATTCGCGGATGAAGACTTCGGCTTCGCGGCCATAGGTGAGAAAAGGGTCGTCGAGGCTGAGGAATTTATCGTCGCCCACGCAAATGGAATCCCAATCGATTTGGTAGCGCGTCTTCTGGTCAGTCAGCGATCTCATCACATGGGAACGAGCGCAGGCGCGGGTATCAACCGGGGGATGCGTAATGGCTTGGTTGATCTGCTCGTCGCTTACTACTCGCTTAACCATCCCGCGCTCGTACAGATCAAAATAGAGACTCCGCGCCGCGTTGAGATTGTGGTATTCCAAATCCAAACTTTGGATCCAAGTATCCTGCCAGTCCAATCCCTCTTCCCGCATGAAGTATTCCAACAGCCACTTCTTAGCCACCCAATCGACGCGATCGACCAAGCACCCAGGATCGTGCTCTAAGGCGTCGATGACAAAGCGCCACTCGTCCAACACCCAATCGCCCTCTTCGTCCCGGCCGCGCAAATGGCGCTCGGCTAAGTCGAGATACGCGCGCTGGATCTCCGTAGCCGTAGTGTAGCGACCGTCCTCTAGCTGCACTTCCCAGCGATAGGTCATGTCGCGCGAAATGTCGCGGATGGCCTGCACCGGGTCGAGGAGCTTGATGTCGTCGCAGATCACGCGCTCTTGCTCTTCCAAAAGCTGCAATACCAAGGCCGTGGTCCCCACCTTCAGGGCCGTGGCGTACTCCATCATATTCGAGTCGCCTACCAACAGGTGCAAGCGGCGGTATAGCCCCCAGTCGGCTAGCGGTTCGTCGCGCGTGTTGATGATCGCGCGGCTGAACTGAATCCACTGGTAGATCTCGGTGACGATGTGGTCGGCCCGCTGCGACAGTTGGAATCCAACGCCTTCGTCCTCGGCATTGCCGTACTCGAAAATATCCGTGTGGCAACCCACGCGACCAGCACCGGCGAATATCTGGCGGGTGACGAAAAAGGGCAGCATGGTCGGCAGCAGCACTTGCGAAAACGGCACCTCCCGCCGCACGAGATAGTTTTCGTGGCAGCCAAACGTAGCCCCTGTGTAGTGGTCGATATTGTTCTTGAAAAAGGCCGCGCTATCGGCCAAGCCAAGCTGATCTAGCGCGCGCTGCACCAACCGCTCGCCCGCCCGGTCGGCAGCCACCAAATCAAAAATCCCGGTGCATTCTGGAGTGGCGTATTCGACGTGGCCCATGTCGATGTACAAGCGCCCGCCGTTGAAGAGAAATCCGCCGTTGCCGGGCGGCTCGTCGCGGCCCCGATAGTGCATATCGACAATGCCCAATTGATCGCGGTAGAACACGCAGTCTTTGGCCTTTATCGACACGAAATCGGGACTCAAAAAGGGATCCGAAGCCGGCGGCAGACAGCCGTACTCGGTTTCTAGCCCGTAAATGCGACCTTCCATACTAGACCTCGAAGTAGGAAGCGAGTGGCTCGGCTAGTTGTTCCGCGCTGAGCAGGCGGAACTTCGACTTGGCGGCGCGCTCGCGGTCGAGCACCGCGGCCTCGACTGTCAGCCCTTGCAAACCGCCCTTGAGAAAATCGCGCACCGCCTCCGCACTGGGCACCTCTCCATCGCGGGCGTCGAGGGTCAGCCGGCCCAACCCCCACACTTCCAGCGCCGCGCCCAAGGCTTGGTCGAGGGGAAGCTCTGGGCTGACCGTTTGCAGTTGTGCCGTCATGGCCTGTGCGCTCTCTGCGTTGCCGCTGATGGCCGCCGCTCCACCACTTTGGGCAAAAGACCCATCGGCGTCAATAGTAAAAAAGGCGTCTCCGCCGCCATCCGGGTCTAGCTCGGCCATCATCACGCGGGCGACAAAGGGCGAGCGAAACAACTCGTCGAAAGCCGCCTTCATCAGCGGACCGATGCCAAAGCTGACCAATCGCTGCAAGGTCACGTCGTTGGCCGATAGGTTGAACCCCTCGAGATGGGCGATGTCGATGACGGCTTTGCGCAACTTCTCGATGTCGGCTGGGTGTCCCACGGCCGCAAAGGCGATCTCGTCGTACACCTCAAAGAGCTTGCGCGGGCCTGGGGTAGCCGTCAGCAGTAGCACCCCGTCGGCATACATCGTGCCCACTACCGGACTGCCGCTCGCGAGTTGGTCTTCCACGTACTCGCGGCGATTGTTGATGGCTTCGACCCAGCGATAAGGTTCCTCTAACATACCCCTTAAGCCCCTTGGTAAAACGCGGCCAAATCTGCTTCGGGCACAGTATTCAAGCCCGCGGCCGTCACCTGCACGACCTGGGGAAAGATGTGCGCGGCCTCGCGGAAACCGCCGGTAGCCGTGTCGTATTCAGCGGCTGTCTCTAACATCTTGAGCACCAGCTCGACCGCCTGCTCTCCGGCCATTTCCCGCAGCGGCTGCGGCCCCCAGCGATTTTGGTAGTACAGCGCGCCACGAACGATGTGTGCGCCCGACCCGGTGGCGCAAAAGTCCACACACTCGAATTCAGCCCCCAAAAGGTCGTAAAAGAAAATTTTGCCTTCCGCGGCCGCGTGGTCAAAAGCCGCAAAAATCGGCACCACCGCGCCAATCCCCTGCATGGCCAGCGGCAGATTCTGGCGCAACAGCCGCGACAACGTCCGCACCTTGCCGTCCAAGCTCAGCCCTTGTAGCTGGCTGCGGCGGTAGTACTGCACTGACATTTCCAGCATCCGCGCAATGTCCCACGCCACGGCCGGCGAGCCGGCAATGGCCATGACCGCTTCGTCGTCGATGATCAGCACTTTGTCGGCGCGGTCGTACACCACCGAGTTGCCCATGGTGGCGCGGCGGTCGCCAGCTACCACCACCCCGTCGGCGCAACGCACCGCTATAATCGTGGTGCCCTCGACCGGCTGCAAGGACGCTTCCGCAGCGGCAACGGGGGCGGCGGGCAACAGCCCCCGCTCCTTGAGTAAGTCGAGGAAATCGCAGCTTTCCATCGGCAACTACTGTCCGGTGCGCTGGCGGTAGCGACGGGCCTGATTCGGATCTACTCGGCGCATCCGCTTGAGGATGTCGTCCGTGCTGGGGCGCTCGACCCGCGGCCGGCGCGGACCGGTATCGGGGGCGTCGTCGTTGTCGTCGATCGGCTTGGTGGGCCGGGGCGCGCGCTCCCGGTAGGAAATAAAATCGCTCATGGTGCCACCTCCGGTTTTGGTTTTTTACCCAGTATGGCGAGCAAATCCTCGACGCTCGCCGCCGCGTCTAAAGCCTCGTTATAATAAGCCGCTGTCTCCCGGCTGACACAAGCCTTGAGGTCGATGATCTTGGATCGGCCGTCGAGTTCCAACTCAATGCTGTCCCAGTTGAGCGACCGCACCGCGGCGGCAAATTTCTGCAACATCTTACCGCGGAAGTAAGCCCGCGTGTCCCCGGGCGGCTCAACCAACGCCCGGCACACCGCCTCCTCGGAGACGATGCGCTCTACTTGGCCGGCGGCTTCGAGCGTCGGGTATAGCCCCTCAGCCGGGTCGATGTTGTGGTATTCGAGGTCTTGGCTCTGCAACCAAGCGCGATCCTCCGGCCGTTCCCAATCGAGTCCCTCGGACTCGGCAAACGCATCCAACAGCCACTTTTTGGTCACCCAATCGAGGCGTCCCACCAACTCTTGCGGGTCGCGCGCGAGGGAGTCCAACACATCGCGCCAAGCCGCAAGCACCCAATCGGTCTCCTCGTCGCGGCCCTGAAAAACTCGCGTCGCCGCCGCCATAAAGGCCGTCTGTATCTCCAGCGCCGAACTCGCCCCTCCCTCGGCCAAGGCCACCGGCCACTGCTGGGACTCGTCGCGGGAAATGGCCTTGAGTGCGCCAATCGGATCGGCCAAGGTAAACGAAGGCAATGCACCGGCCTCTAGCAGGTCCAGCACCAAGGAAGCTGTGCCGACCTTGAGCGCAGTGGCGTATTCGCACATGTTGGCGTCGCCGATGATC
>JAJEEZ010000409.1:0-2588 GCA_022820705.1 Candidatus Latescibacterota bacterium
CAGCCCCTTGATATAGCCGATGGCGAACAAGCGCCCGATTGACGAATAGCCCTGCTGGTCGTTGCGGTCGCCCTCCATCGTCGGCACGTGGTCGGGACGCAGGACGCCCTCGAAGCCGATGTCGCGGTAGGCTTCCATGCAGGCGCGCATGTCGGTTTTGCCTTCGTCGTGGAAGGTCTCGACGAATTTTTCGGGCGTGCCGCGCACGTCGCGTAAGTGGACGAAGTAGATGCGGTCGCCAAAGTGGCGAATGACCTCGGGCAAGTCGTCGGTCATCAAGGTGAAGTTGCCTTGGCACAGGCAGATGCCGTTGGCGGGACTGGGCACTAAGTCGATGAGCTTTTGGTAGTTTTCGACGCTGCGCATGATTCGCCCCATGCCGCGCAGGGGCGACAGCGGCGGATCGTCGGGGTGCATGGCGAGCTTGACGCCGGCTTCCTCGGCGACTGGCACGACCTTTTCGAGGAAGTACTTCAGGTTGTCCCAAAGCTGCTCTTCGGTGACGACTCCGGCGTCGGTTAGCGGCGCGTTTTTCATCAGCTCGTTGTCAAAGCCGGTGACCATGGCACCGCCGCGTCCGGGCGCAGCCATTGAGGTGCGGGTCCAGTTGAGTACGGGCATCCACTCGGGACACCAGACCGGAATGCCGACCTTGCCCATGTTGCGAATCAGCTCGCAGGCGTATTCGATCTCCTCGTCGCGGTCGGACAGGCCGAGCTTGGCCTTGTTGAGCGGCGGGCGGGCCTCGATGACGTCGAGGGAAAAGCCGCCGTCGTTAAACGCGGTTTTCATCCGCACGAGGTTGGTGAAGCTCCAAGGCTGTTGCTCGGGGTGGATGTCGGCGGGGTCGCCTTGGGTGGAGAAACCGCCGACTACGTGGTCAACGCCGCATTGTTTGACCATCCGCCACAGCGGCGTGGGGTGATCGGGCAGGACTTCGGCAATTTTGATCATGTCGTTCCTTTTCTTGGCGAGGTGAAGGTTGGGATGAGTAACGGATGTTACGCACGGGCTCCTTGGGTGTGGGATGCTTCGCTCAGCATGACAAGGAAATATCTGCCGTTAGGCGGAGTGCGGTCAACATAGCTCAGCGAATAAACGGGTACACTAGGCCGGTCAGGGCGTCCGCGATGCGGATGCGGTGCGAGAGCAAGGTCTGTGCGGGCAGAGCATCGGCGGCAAAATAGCCGATGTTGGTGCTTTCTGAGGAGAGCTGCAATGCACCGGCGACGGGTTCGCAGATAAAGACGTGGGTGACGTAGTGGACGATGGTGCCGTCGGGATAGCGCATAAACGGGTAGCTCTCTGGCTCGGAGTAAATCCCGATCAGCCGCTCGACGCGTACCTCCAAGCCTGTTTCCTCATAGACTTCGCGCACTACGGTCTGCTCGACGGATTCGCCGAGTTCGACTTGGCCACCGGGCAGGCCCCAAAAGCCGTTGTCCGCGCGCTGTTGCAGCAGGATTTTGCCGGTCTTGTCGCGGATAAAGCCATTGGCCGCCGCGCCGAGCCGGTCTGGCATTTTCTTCAGCGGCGCGCCCGTGTTGTCGCACCATTGGCTATAGTCGAATTCCTCTGCGTTCATGGCGTGTTACGCAAGCGGCCCATAGGCGCTGAGAGCCGAGTCGTGGAAAAGCGCTTGGCGCTCGTCGTCTGAAAAGTCGGCGCTCCATTCGAGGAACTTGGCGTAGAGGTAGCCGATGCTAATGCCCCGCAGTTTATCGACGGGATAGTTGCTGGCAAACATGCAGCGGCTACAGCCGAAGCGTTCGATTAACTCTTGGACGACTGCGGCGATTTTGGCCTCTTTGGTTGCGTCCTCGTGGAAGGCGTCTCGTGCAAACCACGCCATGGACAGCTTCATATAAATGTTGGGCAATGCGGCTAGCGCGGCCATGTTTTTGCGCCAGAGGTCCTCGTGCGCTTCGTCTTCGCCGTCGTGGAGGAAGCCGAGGTGGTTGGTGACGACGCGGAGGTTGGGGAAGTCGCGGAAAACTGCGACCGCATCGGCCACTTGGTGGGGATTGCAGGAGAGGTCGAAGGCGAGGTTGTGGCGTTCTAAAAGCGCCAAGCCCTCGCGGAAGCGGCTGCTCTGCAAGACGCCGTCTTCTATCTGCGGCCAAGTCAGGTCGGGATTGTCGGGATGGTGATTGAGGATCATGCGCACGCCGCACAGACGGCCCTTAGCGGCCGCTAGGTGTTGTTCAATGGTGTGCTCGGCTGCGGCGATGTCGCGCTCCAGATGCACGTACGCGACAATGCCAAAGGGCTGTTCGGCTGAGGTTGGTTCGAGTTGGCCGCGCACCCAGCGGGTTTCTTCTATGGTATCGACGGGGACGCCGTTAGGGACTTGGCCGACGACGGTTTCGACGTGGACGCCACTGACTCGCTGCAACTCAGGGGGTAGTTCGCTCATGTCTTGGGCGTAGTCGGCAGCTCGGTATGCTGGCATGACATCGCCGAGGTTGGGGTTGGGCCGCTCGGCTAGGTCCCAGAGGTGGAAGTGAGGGTCGCACAGGGGGATGGGAGTCTGCATGGAGAAAAGCCTTTCGGTGATGTGTAGGGGCGACTCTTGTAGTCGCCCGTTG
>JAJEEZ010000515.1:0-4821 GCA_022820705.1 Candidatus Latescibacterota bacterium
CCTCGTCGCTGTGGAGCGGCGCGCTGCATAGCATTAGGAGAAATAGTGAGGCGATTTTGTGCATCCCATTACCTATGCGGTTTGTCAGTTTGATATATCTAAATTATCAAAAAAACTTCCAGTGGCTAAAATTCATTGACAAGCTAATGAGGCCAAACGTAGCTTAACCCCGACAACAGGGCCAACCTTCCCATCCGCCGAAAGAGGGGTGCAAAATGACTACCGATCAATCTCCGGCGAAGGAGACCTACCGCGCCACAGCTTTTGCCGACTCCAAGCCCGAACTCGCCGCTCCCGGGGCCACGCCCGAGCGGTTGGAACACTTGCGGGAGCATGGTTTCGTCATCATTACCGACTTTGTCGATAACCCGTGGATCCCCGTGCTCCGCGAGGCCGGTCGCCGCGTCACTGAGGCTTGCGCGCCCGAGCATGGCTACAGCAAGATCGACTGCTCAAAGGGCTACGTCCATCGCGCGGGCGGCAATGAGCCGTGGGCGATTCGGGGCCTCATCCATCCCGCCTTTGAGGAGCCTTGCTTTGCCGAGTTCCACGGCTCGGATGATTTCCTCAATTTCGTCGCCTCGTGGTGCGACGGGCTTGGGCCTGAAGATATGTCGCTGAGTGGTCTGCTGCTGTGGTGCAATCCCCGGCGGCACGAGAATGGGCCTAGTTGGCACCGCGACGTGACGTGGTGGGGCGAGGGCAAGCCCTATTTTTCGCAGCGGGACAACCGAGGGGAAAGCCCGGAGGATTATTCCGAGGAAGTCGAAAAAGTTCGCTGGGCAGAAATCCGCGCCAATAACGCTAAGTCGCTCTCCGAGCGGAACGGCGTGAGCATGTTCCTAGCGTTGGTGGACGACGAGTGCCACGAACTCATCCCCGGCAGCCACGAGCGCTGGCGCACGCCGTTTGAGCACGATGTACTCTTGCCGCAATCCATGAAGGACCAAGGGGTGCCGTACACGCCTAGTTGGAACAGGAAGGACCCGTTGCCGGGCCAAGTGGCGATCCGGCTCAAGCCCGGGGAAGCCCTTATCCGCAATGGGGTCACGATCCACACCGGGCACACCGTCCCTGAGCGCGAGCGCAATACCTTGTCCATTGGCTGGTCGAAGTGGTCGGGGCCGTTTAGCGGAGAGCCGGCGGTGGCGGATGCGCGCAGTGCGTGGCAGCTCGATCCCGCGGTGCGCGAGGCGTTGCCGCACGAGTGGATGCAGACCGCGTGGGACCGTTGGGCTGAGACTCAGAAGTTAGGGGATACGCTCGAAGATCGGTACGCGGGATTTGATATCCAACGCATTAAAGCGGGGGAGGTCGTGGGGTGGCGCAGCGAACTAGAGCGCCAAGCGGCTGCGGCTGGCGAGGCGTGGGAGCGGTTTCAAACGGTGGCGTGAGGTGTGATCCGACGAATTATTGCGAAGCGGCCTTGGCTAGCTCCGCCTTGCGTTCGACGAATGCCTGCGGTGGGGGCGTGAGGATTGCGCGTTTGCGCTCGTCGATTCCTTCCCATTGGTCGGCGTCCGTTGGGCTGAAAAAATTATCTGGGCCGGAATAGGTCTCCCCGCGTTCCATGTATTTGTAAAAGAGCGTGGTTCGCGTGCTCGGTGCCGTCCACGGTAGGGTGACGTGACACAGGGCCTCGGTGAAGATAATGGCCGTGCCAGCGCGGGCCGGCACGCGCGTGACCATTGGATGCACGCCCTTGGACAAATCGATCCACGCTTCCGGGACGGGATAATGCCCTTTGTGCGAGCCCGCCAAACAGCCGAATCCACCCCCGTTACAAACGGTATCTTCTAGTTCGTACGCCACGGTGACTAGACCGTTGGAGAACGTCCCGCTTGCAGGGTCGCGCTCGAAGTAATGCGTGACTAGCTCGTGCGGCCGATTGGAATCTAGCAAGCGTCCGTTGCCGCCGTGGATGGTCCCCCCGGCGAGATTTTTGTTGAAGGTGCCGTGCGTGTGCACGTTGATGTGGTCGATGCGGAAGGGGGGGAGACCTCCGGCACGTTGGCCGCCGTAGATCTCTGCTAGGATTTCCGAAATTACCGGGACGTCCAGTAAATCGACGAAAGCCTGGGACCAGAAGCCGCCGCGATCCGCGTGCTGCGAGTGGAGCTCTGGGCCTTTTGCATCGACAGTGGCTTTGAGGTCCGCGACCTGTTCGGGGGTGATTGCATCCTCCACCGTGAGGAAGCCCCACGTGTCAAAAGCGAAGCGCTGTTCCTCATCCATTTTGGATCGATCCCCTCAGTACGCGACGACAATGGTTTTTAGGACCTGCTCGCCATTGATGCCAGCACCCTCGGTGTCGGTGTCGATCCGCAAGCGAGCGTAATACACTCCGGGTGGTACCAAGGCTCCCGCGTCGTCTCTGCCGTCCCAGCCGATGGCATAGGAGCCGGTGCTCAGATCCCGCTGCTCCACCAACCGACGCACCTGACGGCCCGCCAGATCGAAAACTTCTACTTCCGCCGGGCTATTGTCGCCCACTCGCACCACCTTGAAGGTGAACTGAGCTTGGTCGTTGACGCCGTCGCCATTGGGCGTGAAGGCTCGGGGTATTACTTCCGCTTCTGTTAGCAGCGAGGTACTCTGCACCGCACCGACCAGCGTCGTAGTGTTGCCCTCGATGTTGGCCAGCGCGTTGCCAGCATCGACGCGTTGCCAGTTGCCCTCGCCTGCGTCGCTATTTTTTAACAGCGCCCGCATCACCGCGCCCGTTGAAAACAACGCCGTCGCGAAATCGAGCCGTAGCACTTCTACGCCTGAGCTCGGTCCTACCGATGGAAAGGCCAGTTGCAGGCTGTCTGTGCGCGTTTGCATCACCTCCACGTCGGCCATGGCCAGACTGGACAAGTCGGCGCTGGGATCAAAGGCGTCCTCGGCACCGGCATATAGTCCCACGAAGCGCAGGGGCATATCGGACGGTGCCACCAGCAACAACTGGTCGAAGCCCGAATCTCGGTTCCCGAAGTCTGGACGCACGTAGAACGAAAACATCTGCTCTTGACCCAGTTGGTCCACCTGAAACGGCGAGATCTCACCGGTGAGGCCCTGCGCCACGGGATTGCTAAAGTTGAGCCGAATTGAGCGCAAGGTCGGATTGACCTTTGGATCGTCCGATAGCAAGGTCGCCCGCAAAGTCAGAAACTCGCGCGGGCTGGGCGAAGTCACCAGCGAACCGGTCGGGTCTTCGTACGGCTGGCTCCACGGCCCCCAGTCGGAACCGGCGGTTTCTTCGGCGACGATTTCGCCGCGGAAGATCGACAGCAGCTTGTCGTAGTCTTCCTTGGATACTTCCGTGCCGTCTTTTTTGAAGTAATGCAGGGTTTCACTCAACTCGTTGCCAGTGCGGGTCTGGATCAGCACGCTCGTGCCGGGCGGCGTGTCGGCATCCCACTCGACGGAGAGCAGGTTGCGGCTGCCTCCCAAACGGATCAGATCAGAGGTCAGTGTTACTTCGGGCAGGAAACCGCGTCCATACAGCTGTAGCTCTGCTGGCTGCCCAGTGGCTCCGCCTTTGCCCGTAGAACTGGTGCTTTCGAACTGCCTCCAGACGAAGCGGAAGAAACGGGCTTTGAGCCGCGCGAAATTGTTGCCTTCGTAGAAGCCGAAGCCCAAGGCCGAAATCCCACCGCCGCCGCGCTGCTCGCGATCGACCGCGGTATTCCACTTGATGCTGCCGTCGGCGGCCAGCGTGCCGTCCGAAAAATCCAGCCGATAATTGGAGAACCTAGATCCGCCATAGGCCATCCTGAAGGCATCGATCCAGTAAAAGGCACCCAAATCGAACAGTACCTGCCCTTCGGGCGATTTGAGCGATCCCCGACCGTAGGTGTAAATGAACTGCACTTTGCTTTCGATCTGCCCGTCAATCAAGCTATTGATCGATGCCGTCTGGGAAGCCGTGCCAAAACCGCCCCTGGCCAACGCTCCGGTGAGGATCTCGTCGCCTTCGGCCCACACTTCCAACTCGGCCAGCCGTGGACGCTCGATCCGGTAATAGCGCACCGAGCCTTGTTGTTCGGGCTCAAGTTGGCGGTGTACCTCTTGGGACACTAGGGTCTCGCGCCCGTTCACATGGAGCTTAAAGTAATCGACCTCGCCCCGCTCGTCGGCCGCGAGTTGATCGTATTCGGCCTGAGTGACTTCTCGACCCCGACCGAAATTGCTACCAGTTACCACCACCTGTACGAAGCGAATGCCGACCCCCTCGAACTCGCGCTCCAATCTCATGTCGATCTCGAAGAGCCGCTGTTCCTTGTTGGGCTTGAGGGTCCGCCACATAGTGGTGTATTCGAGAGAGGGCCCACGACTACCCGTGGGCTTGTTGCCCTGAGACACCAGCACGTCGAACTGCAAGAAGGGATCGCCCAATGCCTCGTCGACGAATTTAAGCACGATGCTCTTGGCGATGACTAGCCGCCCTAGATCGACGGTAAACCACCACTGGCCAGCTAGTTCGCCCTCACCTGTTGGCGGGTCGGGCTGCCAGTACGTTGCCAAGTCGCCGTCGAAAAGATTGACCACGTCCGCCTGATTGCCAGCGGTTCCAGCTTGGATGCCGTCTAGGACGGTAATTTCTTCGGGCGCCTTTTTTATGCCATCGGGTGGGCGGGCTTGCAGATAAGCAGCAATGTCCCGGACCGCGTTGATGTCGCGGTGCAACTGGTGCGGCGTCAAGGCGCCACTGGACGAAATTTCCACGACCCCTTTGGGAAAGATCCAATTGCGCCAGTGGGCTGCGCTGTTGACTACTACTTGGTCGGCCGTCACTCGGTGACCCGCCCCCTGACCGTATGCTGCCGTACAGCAAAC
>JAJEEZ010000229.1:0-3231 GCA_022820705.1 Candidatus Latescibacterota bacterium
CCCGCCCCCATACGTGGTGTGGCCGTTGGTCTGATCTTTGAAGAATATTTCCGTTTCGCCGGTTTGTGGGCTGCGGTACACCTCCAGCCAAAAATCGTTTTCGCCGAAGGCCGAAACAAAGCGTCCGAATCGCTCAAGCTCGGTGGTGGTGCTGTCGGTATTGGGGATTTCGACGATGCGCTGTCGGCCGTAGATGTGCAGCTCGCCTCGCAGGCGATAGCGCAGGTCGATGGGATAGTACGCAAGTTGCTCAAAGTGGGCGCGCTGTTCTGGCAGCAGCGGCGAATCCTCGCTTTTGAGCAGGCTGTCCTTGGCGGCGCGGAGCGCTTCGATCTGGGCGCGGATGGAGTCGTCGGCTGAGGCAGGCCCCAAGGATAGGGATAGACAGCAGGCGATGGCGTAGAGTGGGGTTTTGCGCTTTGTAATAAATAGGTTCACAGGCATGATAAATTCTCCGTTAGGTCTATTTTAGAGTCAATTTGCGACCGCATCAAATGGCCTGATCGACGGGCCATGCCGCCTTGTCCCCCCTTTCTGACCGCTATAGATTGTGCGACAAATAGGAGGGAAGTCCATGCGTTTACAGGATCGCATCGCCGTTGTTACTGGAGGAAGTTCGGGGATTGGGAGGGGTATTTGTCTCGAATTGGCCCGCGAAGGAGCCAAGGTCGTAGTGGCCGATATGCAGGAAGCGCCCAAGATCGGCAAGTTTCACGAGACCGAGCCGCAGCCGCCCACGGCCGTGGGCATTGCCGGGGAGGGCAGCGAGGCGCTCTTCGTCGAGACCGATGTGGCCGACGAAAAGGCGGTGGAAAACCTAATCGCCCGCAGCGTTGAACGCTTTGGGGGGATGGATATTCTGGTCAACAACGCCGGGATCATCATACCGGGGGACAGCCAGGAACTGTCTGTCGAGGATTGGGACCGGGTCGTGGGCGTCAATCTGCGCTCGATTTTTCTCACGACCAAATTTGCCGCGCCCTATCTGAGAAAATCCGCGGCCGGGCGCATTGTCAACATTGCCTCGGTTCACTCCTTTGGCGGCGGCGGTGGTCCGGCTTATGCGCCGACTAAGGCCGGGGCGGTGAATCTGACGCGGGATTTGGCATTGGAGTTGGCCGGGGACAATGTTACGGTCAACGCAGTGTGTCCGGGTTATATCGAGACGCCGATCCAAGACTATTTGACCCCGGAGGTCATCGAGCAATGTCGGCAGGATACGCCTTTGCCGAGATTGGGCCTGCCGAGGGATATTGGCCGGGCGGTGGCGTTTTTTGCCTCGGATGACGCGGAGTGGATTACGGGGACGGCGTTGCCCGTTGATGGGGGTTGGTTAGCGCCGGCCTTTTAGGCATGGACGAGGATTGGTCCATTGTCGAAGTGAACCGCGTCGAGGGAAGGTCGCGGTTGACATCCTGCTTGGCCGTCGCGCCGTTGAAGATCCTCAGCCCCAAGGCCGAGGCCGATTACAGCACTGCCATCCTTTCTAGCTATGGCGGCGGTTTGGTCGCCGGCGATTGCGCCCGGCTGCGCGTGCGCTGTGGTCGGGAGGCCAAGCTTTTTTTGGGCACGCAGGCCTTTACCAAAGTGTACAAGACCGCCGACGGTAAGGTCGCGCAACAGGAGCTAGCCGGGCACATCGAAGCAGGGGCTTGCGTAGTGTCGCTGCCCGATCCGGTGGTGCCCTATGCCGACAGCGCCTTTGTGCAGGAGCAGGTCTGGCATCTAAGCGCGGGAGCCTCGCTAGTCTTGCTTGACGGAGGTACCGCCGGCCGCGGCGAACGAGGCGAGCAGTTCCACTACAACTCTTATACATCTAATATTTCCATCTACTTGGAAAACGAACTGGTGTTGGCCGAACGCTTGCGTTTGCAGCCCAAGCAGCAGGCCCCCGACCGCGTTGGAGCTTTTGGCCCATACACGGCATTCGCCAATGCCTTTATCGTCGGCGACCCCGTGCGCTCCGCCGTCGAGGAAGTGCTGCGTCGTGCCCTAGCGCCGCTGCTCACCGGTCAGCGGACGCGCGGGACTAGCAAGGCAGCTTTGGTTTCGCTCGCCGAACCTCGTCCCGGCGTGCTCGCGCTCCGCGCCTTGGGGCGCACCAATGGCGATCTAGAGGAAGTCTTGCACGCGCTCGCCACGGCTGTATCTCTGCCCCAAGTCCTAGGGGAAAATCCACTGCGCCGAAAGTATTAGTCTCTTCGGCAGCAAATTCACAAAACATCACATATTTGTCTTTTTTGAGTGCTCGCCCTAGCCGCAGAATGCTGCGAAGGGCGAACTCGTCTCACCACAAGACTCTCTAAAACGACATATTTGTCTGTTTACAAATTTGTAAAACTACATTTTTGGCGTCGATTGACTGGAAAGCTAAGCGATCAAACCGCCAAAAATGCCATTTACGTACGAAAAATAAATAAAATCACAAATCGCGTATCTATTTGCGACATAAAGAGATAGTAACAAGAATATTCCCTCCTGCTCCGTCTATAGACTGCTGCGGGTGCCGTTGTGGTATCCTTTTTGCAGTAGAAGAGCGGAATCGGTCGGAGCGGACTACCGGAACGGTGCGTTCAGGCCATTTAACACTACAATTTTTGGAGGGATTCAATGAGAAGACTAAGTAAGTTCTGGATTTCATTTGTCGCCTTAGGACTAATCGTCGCTGGGACGTATTCTAGCGCGAAGGCGGAGGAGACGGTCAAAGTGGGCGTCCTGCATTCGCTTAGCGGCACGATGGCTATCTCGGAGGTATCGCTGCGCGACGCCGTGCTGATGGCGGTCGAGGAAATCAATTCCAACGGCGGCGTACTGGGCCGTAAAATTGAGCCGGTGGTCGTCGATCCGGCGTCCGACTGGGACCTGTTCGCCGAAAAGTCCAAAGAGTTGTTGCTAGAGCACGAGGTAGCGTCCGTCTTCGGATGCTGGACCTCGGTGTCGCGCAAGTCGGTGTTGCCGGTTTTTGAAGAAAACAGCGGGCTGCTGTTCTATCCGGTCCAGTACGAGGGCGAAGAGTCCTCGTTCAACGTCTTCTACACCGGTGCGGCGCCCAACCAGCAGGCGATTCCGGCCGTTGAATACCTGATGAGCGAAGACGGCGGCGGCGCCGAGCGCTTTGTGCTGCTGGGCACCGACTATGTCTACCCGCGCACCACCAACAAGATTCTGAACTACTTTCTGGAATCCAAAGGGGTGGCCAAAGCCGATATCATGGAGCTGTACACGCCGTTC
>JAJEEZ010000635.1:0-13118 GCA_022820705.1 Candidatus Latescibacterota bacterium
CGGCTCGATAGCCCCGGACGGCACCTTGATTTTCCACGAAATCGCCTTTGTTGACGAAAGCCCGCTGAACGAGACGACGATCCGCAACTTAGACCATCAATTCGAGTTGCAGAAGATTCGCTACATCAAGCAGTATTTCCCCTCCTCCCGCCACGGCGGTGAGCGCACCGGCACCCACGGCACCTACCGCCTCTTCGCCCTGATCAGCGAGTTTCAGATCTACGGCGAGGGCTTTCCGGCCGAATTGCAGCTAACCTCGCCGATCCTCGACCTCGGCGCAGCCAAGGCCCTGACCTCGGTCGAGTGGGACGCCGAGATTCCGCCCGGCACGCGCATTGAACTGCGCAGCCGCACCGGCAATGAAGTCGTCGAGAATATTCACTACTTCGACAAAAAGGGCAAAGAGATTACCGAGCGGAAGTGGAACAAGACGCCCAAGAGCTTGCGTGGACCGACCGAAACCACGATTTCCGTCGGTTCGGACTGGAGCGTCTGGAGCGATCCGTACTTGGCTTCGGGCGCACTCTTTAACTCGCCCTCGCCGCGCCGCTACGCCCAACTCGACCTGCGTCTGATTTCCGGCGACCCCAACGCGGCACCGTCAATCAATGCCCTGCATTTGAATATGGAGAATCCCATTGCCCTCAAAACCCGCGCCGAGGTCTTTCCCAGCCAAGTCGAGCCAGGCGTCAAAAAGGACTTTACGTACTTCGTCCTGCCGACCTTTGGCGGGCGCTCGCAGGGCTTTGACCGCCTGACCATGACCGCGTCTGTGCCCGTTGATTTTACCAGTCTGAAGTTGGGCGATGAGCCGGTGGAGGTCGTGCTCACCCCAATCGCCGAGGGGTTTGTCGTCGATCTACCGACCACGGTTCGCCGCTCGGAATTAATCGAGCTTTCGTTCAGCAGCACCATTTACCAAAATCAGACGCGCTTTGATCTCTTCCTCGGCAATAGCAACCTCGGCACGGACGTGCGCCAGCTAGTTGACCAAGGCGATGCCAAAGCCGACGTGCCGAGCGAATCCGTCTCAGTGCAATTGCCGATCAACGACCTCTTGCTGGCCAACGTCGCCCTTTCGACGCGCGTACTGACGCCCAATGGCGATTGAATCGGCGACGAGTTGGCCATTGAATTCGATGCGCTCAAGCTGGTGACGCCGAGACCCATCCGGGTCCACATCTACGACTTGGCTGGCCGCGAAATGCGCGTCCTCGACAGCGGCGATGGGCTCGCTCGGCGCCATCGCTTCACTTGGAACGGACGCGATGACGCAGGTGTACTCGTGAGACCGGGGACTTATCTAGTGCAGATTGAAATTGCCGGCGACTCCGAGACCGAGACGGTACAGCGGATCGTACCGGTGGCCTACTGAGGGGGACTGCTTTTGCCACCTTACAGCAAACGAGGAACAGCGATGACCCGTGCCGCACTCGCATTAGCCCTCCTAGCGATGGGATACAGCACTCCAGCCACGGCCGCGGAACGGCTCAAAATAGGCGGCGATGGACTGGAGTGGGAGAGCAACTCGATCGTCTTCAACGCACTCGAAGTCACCGACGAGGGGGGCCTTTCGCCGCTGGAAGCCGATCCAGAGGAAAACATCCTGCCGCGCATCAAGGAACTCGGCGGCTGGGCGACCACTTCGGTGCGCACGGCTGCGGCGCGCTCCAACCAGATACTCAACGAACTCATCGACGGTGACTACAAAACGGGCTGGCGCGTGTACACCAACCCCAACGGTGCCGAACTCGAAGTCGATATGGGCGCGATCTTCGTCTTGCACCGCATCCGCCTGTTGCGCGGCGTCCTCAACGACGACGAACGCTCGCTGCGCGGCTACGAGTTTTACGCCAACGACGGCGATTCGCTCAACTTCATCGGCGGTAATCCCGTGTACGCGCTCATCGCACAAGACCGCTCGCACGGCCTACCCGAGCTGGATCTGAGCTTCCCGCCGACCAAGGTGCGTTTTTTCAGGCTGCGCAGTACGGGCGAACGCGGCTTCCAGATGGGAGATCTTGAGGTTTTTGGCGTTGGTGTCACGCCCTTTGCCCAGTACATATCGCAAGTGATCGACCTCGGCGAGGCGGCCAACTTCGGACCGGTTGATGTGTATGGCCGCATCGACGGCACCGCGCAAGCCCAGTTCAGCACTAAGACCGGCTTCGTTGCCACGGACTCGCTCTACTTCCGCCAGACGGGCATTCCCGGCGAATTCGAGGAAGTGGCCCTAGCGGATTTCGACCGCACACTCGATCCCTCGTACGCTGGCATCGTCCTCGAAAACGATCGCGACTGGAGTGCGTGGTCTCCACCCTACGCCGAACTCCTCGCATCGCCGATCAATTCGCCGGACAACCGGCGCTACCTCCAGTTCCAATTCAAGCTCCTTTCGGGCAGCTTGCTCGACAAAGCCGTCATCGACTCAGTGGTCTTCAACTACACGGTCCCAGCCCTCGCCGATTCGGTCATCGCCGAAATTAGCCCGGCCACAGCGACCCTCGGGCGAGAGAACGAATTTACCTATCACCTGCGCTCGATCGTCTCAAGCGGCAACCGAGGCTTTGACACCCTTATCATCCACACTCCGTTTGCGGCCCGCGCCACAGGCGTGCGCGTCGATGGGGTGGAGGTTGACAACTTCACCACAGCGTCCGATTTGGGCCGCTTACAGGTGAGCTTTCCCGACCAACGCATCACCCACAGCGGCCAAGAAGTCGCCGTGCGCTTTGCCAGCTTGGTCACCGTCTCCGGCACGGAATTTCGCGGCGAGGTCGCCGACAGTCAGTCCGATGCGTTTCCTCAGCGGGTCGTCTTTGGCGATGCGGCCGAGGAAGCCGCCGACAACACGCTCGTCGTCAGTGCCCGCATCGACGATGAGCTTTTTACCGGCGTTGTGTTCTCGTCCGCGGTAATCACGCCCAATGGCGATGGCATCAACGACGAGATTTCCCTCGACTACATTCTGCTCAAGGCGACTCACGAAGTCGAAGTCGAGGTCGTCGTGTACGACTTGAGCGGCCGGCCGGTGCATCGCCTCTACCAAGCCCGCGATCGCTCCGGTCCCAATCAAGTTAGCTGGGATGGCCGCGACGACGACGACACCGTGCCGCCGGGGATGTACTTACTCCGCCTCAAGGCTGCTACCGACGCTGGTATCGCCACGCAAATGCGGAGCATTGCCGTAGTGTATTGACCTATATGGCCGGGCCATCTCGGCCGCCGATCTTTTCACCGCGCGGCTAGCCGCGCCAAGCACAAATGAACGCCTAAGGGAGGGTTGTTATGCGCAAAATTATGTTCTGGGGGGTTGCCCTGCTGGTTCTAGCTGTTGCAGCGTCCAGCGTCCAAGCAGCAACCCCGGGGCGCGAGCGCGGTGCTACCTCGCAAGTTAGGATCGAGGGCTTCGACCCGCTGATTCCGACCATGCGCAAGTGGTACGTGCCCCAAGATCTCTACTACATCTATAACTGGGGAGGCTACAAGTACACCAACTACGCCAAGGAACCGTATCAGCGCTACGTCAACACGCAGCTAGAGGGCACGGGACAGTACGATATTTTCGGCAACTGGATCACCCGTGGCTGGCGCATTTACGAGTGGCGTCAGCAGCAGCCACTGGCTTTTGGCAGCTCGGTCTTCAAAGACGGCCGCTTTGGCTCTTGGTTTCAAAACCTACTGGTCGCCGCCGACTCCAAGGGCCAGTACTACTCCGCTCTGACCGTCGGCGATTACATCCGTACGACCCTGACCCCGCTGACCTTCAGCCGCTCGCGCTTCAACGGCGTCCAATGGGACTTTGCGTCCGACAAGTACGAGGCCACCGTGCTGCTGTCGCGCGTCAATGAGCCGGTGAGGATAGCACAGGGGTCCAACCGAGTACAAGACACGGACTTCACCAACTTCATCGGCCTGCGCGGCACCGCCCAAGTCGGCGACTTCATGGGCTTAGGAGTCACGTATGTCAATACGAACTTCAGCTCGGCGAGCAGCAATTTCTCGGAAAACTCGCGCGCCGGCTTGCTGACCAGCAGCCAGAATTCGGGCAACGTCACCGAAATCGTCATCCGCATCTCTGACGACTCGCCCGGCGACGCCTCCGGCGCTTTGTTCTTTTCGTCGAAAATGATCGTCGATGGCCAAGAGACCTCGGTCAATCCCACTATTGAGGGTGGCCGCCAGCGCGAGGGCTTTCTCGAAGCCCTCGAAGAGGCACCTATTCTCCTCCGCTACCGCGTGCCCGACCCGCTAGTGGTGCAAAAGGTCAGCTTTGCCATGGTGCTCTCCAACGACTATCGAGTGGAGATAACCTCCAACTTACAGACTAATATCAACGGCCAGCCCATTTTCTTGCCGGTCACCCGCTCCGAAGGCAATGTGCGCGACAACACCAACCAACGCGTCGTCCGCTTTGACTACGGGCTACCCTCGGCCAACCAAATCGCCAGCGTCGATTTGACCATCGAGGATATATGGGGCCTAGAGGTGCGCGGCGAATTCGCGCGCAACACCCAGTTTCAGCGCTATCCCAATATCAACATCCAGAAACTGAGCAACCTCAAAAAGAGCGATCGCACAGCCGATGCTTGGTTCGTCAACGCCACGCGCCGCACTGGCCGCTACTTTGGCTACGGCGAGGTGTTCAGCATGGACTACGGGTACACCACGCGCGGGTACATCACCGACCAAAACGATGTGGTAGATTACGAAAATCAGCGCCAGAACTGGTTCGAGTACATCGACGATAACGACGATCAAGACCAACTCGTCGATTGGCCGCGCTATGGCGGTGCGGGCGGCGACAACGCCGTCTTCCCCGGCCTCGACGAAAACAACGACTTGCTCTCGGATTTCAACGAAAACTCCAATCTCACCCCGGACTACGAAGAGCCATTCTTGCGCCACTACATTGACCCGCCAGACTTCCTCTTCGGCGTCGATATGAACCACAATACCATAGTGGATCGCTTTGAAAACGACGACGAAGCCGACTATCCCTACCGCAAAGGGCATCGCGGCTGGAACGTGTACGGGGGGGCCGAGATTTACCCAGGAGTCAATCTCACCGTAGGCCGCAATCGCGAGTGGCTGATCGCCGGCGAAGAGCGGTCAACAGCCCTGTACGCCTTGCTCAGCGCGGTGCGCGACATCTCTAGGACGGGCAAGTTTGAGGCCTTCCACATGATCAAGTCCGTTGAAGACAACATCGCCGACAACCTGCTGCAATGGGTGCAGCGCCCCGGCTCCATTGGCGGCTTGCAACCTTTTGACGATCCCCTAATCACCGGAAACACCCTCGTCAATCAGAGCTTCGTCGGCTACAAGTACACCCGGGGCAACCTGACCTTTGCCAACAAGTTCCGCCTCGATCACTTCAATCAGCGCGACGAAGCGGCCGAGCGCCTCCGCGACAGCGCGTTCTACGGCGTGATCAACAAAGCAGACTATCCGTTTTCCATTGGGCGCAACATCACCTTGATCCCGCGCTGGAAAAACATGTGGCGCAAGCGCACCCAACCGCGCACCGTCCAGCTCGAAATCAACGAGTTGAGCGAAATTTTCTCCCTGTCCGCGGTGTTCCCAGTGCTGACTCGCAGTCGCGTCGAGGTCGGAGTGGAGGCCATTATTTTCCGCAATGCCGTGGCGATTCCCGACCCATTGCCGCCAGAGTACATCGACGACTTCATCGGCAAGGTGTTCACCGTGCAGTACACCAATCGGGTCCAGTACCAAGGATACAGCGTCACATCCAACGTTGGCTTTCAGGTCAACGACATCAACTTTGCCAACCTCACCGACCAAGACGTGAGCAACACCATTGCCTTCATCGAACTCTATGCCGGGTTAGAAGAAGAGCGCTTGGGCGGTCGGCCAGCCGAAAGAAGGGGATGGAGCTTCTAAAGCCGCAGACGGTCATCTTGGCCTTGGGCTTATGGGCTTGCGCCGACGCGCCGCCAGAAAGCGCGTCGGCGATCTTGGCCCGAGTGGGCGAGGCCGAGATTAGCGAGCGGGATTTTGCCGCAGCGCTAGAAAAGCTACCCGCCAGCAGCAAAGCCCAGCCGCTTGCGGATTGGCGTCGCCAATTTCAGGCCCTCATCGACAAAGAGCTGCTGCTGCTCGAAGCACATGCCCAAGGGCTAGACGAAGCGGTCGCCGATGCAATGGCAGCTTGGGAGCGCCAAGAACGGGTCGAGGCGTTGCTCGCACGCGAGATGGGCGAGCAGTTGGCTTATACGGAAACAGAGCTAGCGGAATTCTTCGCCGAATCGGGCGCGGGCCGCGAAATTCGCTTGCGGCGCTTGCCCGTGCGCGTGCGGGCCGCAGCCTTGGCGGCTCTGAGAAAGGCACAAGAGGGATTGGATTTGGACGGGGAGTGGAGCGAGAGCGGATGGCTCAACGCACTCAACGCGGGCGACGCGCGCACCGCCGCCCTATTCCTGCAGGAAGTGGGGACCGTTGAATTGGTAGAAACGGACGGACAATTCTTAGTGGTAGCCGTTGCTGCCGAGCGCGAAGTCTCGTTGGCAGATCGCCGCCCGCTGGTGGAAGCGGCCTTAACTCGGCACAAGAAGCAACAGGCGAACTTAGCCTATCTAGAGCAGTTGACCAGCCAGCACGCAGTGCAGTTAGACACGGCCGCGTTGCGGCAGGTCGCCGCAGGCGTGGCGCGGCCGGAGGTGCGGCTGGTCCGCAGTACTGCGGGCGACTGGAGCGTCGGGGACTACCAGCAAGCCCTCGCCCGACTCGGGGCAGACGCTGGGTCGCAGCCGACCGATGTCAGCGCCCTCGGATTCAAGGTGACGCGAGCCTTTGTCGCCGACCAGATTCTACCGCAGGAGGCGCACAAACACGGTCTGGATACCGAATTGGAATCGCGCCACGCCCAAGTGCGCCAACAGAAGCTGATCCAAGCCTTGTGGGAGCGAGAAATTTACGCGCACATCCAGCTTGACCCCGCGCAGGTGCGCGCCTTTTACGAGGCAAATGCACAACGCTACGCCCGCTCAGGCGCGCTCGGGCGGGAACTACAAGCGCAAGTTGCGCGCGATCTGCGCGACGCCCAAGCCGTGCCCTTGTTCGACCGCTACATCGCGCAACTGCGCGAAAAATACGCTGAACTCGTCGCCGTGGAGGAAGGGCGGTTGGGGGAGTTTGTCTCCCGACGCAGACAAGCTGCCAACCCAGTTGAGCTATGAGTTTGTCAGAGAGGAGTGTTTCCATGTACGCTTGCAAAAAAATTTCCATCCTCGTCGCTGTGGCCCTCTTATTGGGCTGCGGCCATTACCTAATTCCCGGGCGGTTCCAGCCCTTAGAGGTGGCCCAGCAGCAGACCGATATTCAAGGGTCAAGCATGAAAATCCTCGACGACGGTACGGTCACCTTCGTCCAGAACCGCCTCGAAGTGTCCGTGCGGCCCATGGAGGACGAGGAGATCAATCGCCAGTACCCAGCCCAATCTACCAACGCCAGCGGTCCGGCCGACGAGCTACCATCCAACCCGTTCACCTATGGCAATTGGATTGATCCGCGCACGGGTAAGGCCCCGCAGCGCTTGTCCATTTTCAAGATCACGGTCAAAAACTACGAATACCCCAAAGTTAAGTTCGATCCACTGACGGTGACCGTGGAGTCAGCCAATGGGCGGCGCTATTATCCTTGGGGGAGTTATGACGTAGAGGAGTATTTCCGGCGTTTCCCAATAGCTTTCAACGGCTTGGGTTATTTGCGCTTTGACGAACGCCGCGATATCTACAATAGAGCCAGATATCCAGACGACGATTTTTGCTTCTCAGGGCAAGAGGTCGAAGGCTACGTGGTCTTCCCCAAGATCCACGACGACGTCGCCGAAATCGCCTTCCACATTCCCGAGTTCGGGTTGCGCTACAACTTCCGCAACGAACCCATAGAGACCATCGATCTTAGCTTCCGCTTCAAGCGCGACATTAAGAAGGTCAAAAACATCGACAAGTTGGCGGCCAATTAACCGGGCCGGCCAAGCTGCATAGCCTAGGGGCAGGCCACGGCCTGCCTCTTTTTCTGTCCGGTCCCCGACACGCGTTCATCAATGCTGACCAAATTCCTCCTATCTGCTACCGCGGCCTTCTTTTTGCTATCAGTCGCGGCCTTTGATCCAGCCACCATTTCGCGCTGGATTGAGCGAGCCATCGGCTGGGAGCCACTGCGCGAAGCCCCAGCAACCGACGAAGCACCCTCACTGCGCGAAGCCGTCGCGCAAATAGACGCCGCCGATCTAGAGCGCCACCTCCACATCCTCACCGCGGACTCATCCCGAGTCACCGGCTATGCAGGAGCCACCAACGCAGCCCGCTATATAGAAGGGGAATTCCGCCGCCTCGGCCTCCAAGTCACCAGCGAATTCTTCCCCCTTTCCGTTCCCCTAGATCGCGGTGGTCGGCTGCGCGTGGTCGGCTCGGACAAAGTCATTCCCATTTACGGATTGTGGCCCAACCACGTGCGCCCGCCGTCCCTGCCGCCGGGCGGAGTCTCTGGGCACCTCATAGACTTGGGGCGCGGTAGCTTAGCCGAGATGGATGGGAAACGGCTAGCCGGGAGTGTCGCACTGATGGGATTTGGCTCGGGCAACGCCCACGTTGAAGCGCGGGCCTTAGGCGCGCAGGCTATCCTGCTGTACGACGATGGCCGTGTCACGCGCAGTGAGGCCGCGGAAAAATTCCTCCAAGTGCCCGTCGATATCCCGCGCTTTTGGGTGGAAGCGGCGGACGCGGAACTCTTGCGGCAGCAAGCGCACAGCGGCGACACCCAAGTGCATCTCGAAGCACGCATGGACTGGGAGCAGGTCCAGGCGCGCAACATCCTCGCCATCCTCCCCGGCTTGGCCGAAGACATGCCGCGCGGTCAGCGCCGCGAAACCCAGCAGTGGGACGAGCAAATCATCGTCCTGCAAGCGCACTACGACGCGATCTCGGTCGTCCCCGCGCTAGCTCCAGGGGCTGAGAACGCGACCAGCATGGCCGCGCTGCTCGAAATCGCGCGCTTGCTCGTCGCCGAAGGCACTCGCTACACCGTGCTCTTTTTGGCTACCCCCGGGCACTTTCAGGGCTTGGCCGGGGTCAACGATTTTCTCTACCGCCACGCGCGCAAAAGCGTGCATTTCCTCGACCAGATCCCGCCGGCCGAGCGCATCGACTTCCGCCTTTTCGTCGGCCTCGACTTGGCCAGCCATAGCCCCCGGGTCGGCAGCTTCACCATGGGCACGTTCTACAACTCAGCTTGGCGCAACGACGACTATCAGAAGAACCTGATGGCGCACTACGCCTCGCGCTTTGCCCGCTATAACCGCGAGATTTTCGCCGACTCAACTCGCTACCAAGACGCCGTAGCCCCGCAGAAGCGAGTGTGGAAAAACTTCATGCCCGTGCGGCTGGCCCTAGACAGCGAGGCCGCGGCCTTCGTGGGCAAGGAGGCGCTCTCTTTCGTCACGCCCAACCAACTGCGCCAGCGCGTCGATACGCCCCTCGACCGGCTCGAATTCGTCGCGCTCGACAACCTCGCCGCGCAGACCCGCACCATAGCCGGATTGCTGCTCAAGGCCGCTTCCGACCCAGACTTTTTCAACGACACCAAACTGACCCTGCGCGATTGGGGCCACAGCCTAGAAGGCAACATCTACTGGTTCGACCGCGACGTGAATTTCGCCGTGCCCAAGGCTCCGGTGCCCAACGCCCTCGTCACCTATCTCCAGCCCGGCCCCAACTCCGTGGCCGGCGTGCGCACGCTTATGGCCACGCACGGAGACGAGAGCGGCTACTTCAAGTTCGACATCGTGCGCAACCGCTTTGCCAACCGGATCCAAGCCTTTGAACTCGACGCATACGGGCGCATCGTCTCCGCGCCCGACCTCGGTGAAGAGGGCGACAAAACCTATCCGGGCACCCAGCCGTATGGCTGGTGGGAAAACCGCATGTTGCAGGTCCTTTTTCGCTGCCGCGCCCTGAGCTTCTTGGAGGTAGTCGATCCGCGCTATCTATCGGCCATGGACCGCGTCAACGTCCTCGGCACCAACGACGCGCCGCCGCGCTCTTTTTCCCTCAACTACATCGAAAACCAGAGCGCAGCGCAGGACCGAGTGGTGCAAGCCGGCGTGGTGTTCGCCGAGCCGGGTACCCGCGTCAAGATCCTCGCCGGCGAGGGAGCCTTTGGCGGCGAGAGCGCGCTCGCCGGCGTGCGCTACATGCTCACCAACGCGGACTCCGCCCTGTTCGCCGACCTCGACCCGGCCGGCGTCGATCTAACGACCATTGAGCGGGCACAGGGCGATGGCTTCCCAGTCGAACAAGGGCTCATCCCCTATCCGGCGTTGCAGGCGGCCCGCGACATCTGGATCATCGACGAGGCGCGGATCAAACAAATGGTGCGCCACGGCATCGTCCTCGAACAGCTACAAGCTATGCACGAGCAAGCGCGGGAGGCCCTGATCGAGGCCGGCGACAAACTCGCGGCTTTCGATTACACCGGCTACCAGCGCGCAGTGCGCCGCGCCCTCGTGCTGGAGGCCCGCATCTACCCGGAAGTCAAGGCCACTGCCAACGACGCGGTCCGCGCGGTGATTTTCTACTTCGCCCTCCTGTTGCCCTTTGCCTTTTTCTGCGAGCGATTCTTCTTTGGCTTCCCGGACGTGCGGCGGCAAATCGCCGGATTTGTCGGCATCTTTGTCTTCGTATTTCTGATTCTGCGCTTCGTCCATCCGGCCTTCAAGCTGAGCACCTCGCCGTACATCATCTTCCTCGCGTTTGTCATTCTCGCCTTGGGCGTCCTCGTCATCTTCATCGTCGTCACTCGCTTCAAGGCGCTGCTGCAACGGCGCAAGGGCGCAGCCTCGGGCGTACACGAGACCGACGTAGGTCGAATCGCCGCGGGTTTTGCCGCCGTGCTATTGGGCATCTCCAACCTAAGCAAACGCCGCCTGCGCACCGCGCTGACGGCCGCTACTCTGACCTTTTTGACCTTTACCGTCAATTCCTTTACCTCGGTCAAATCCAGCCTCGACTTCTATCGCCTGCCGCGCGACACCCCACCCCTGTACGAAGGCGGCCTCATCCGCGACCGCGCCTGGCGCGGCATGCAGGATTCCATCTTGGAATACGTACAGAGCGCATTTGGCGACCGCGCCTTGGTCGTGCCGCGCGCCTGGTACTTGTCGCCGGTCGAATCCGAACGGGCCTATATCGACTTTGCCGCCACCGCGACCGGCGCAGCCAGTTTCGCGCACGGCTTGGTGGGCCTACAGCCAGCCGAAGCCGAGGTCACGGGCCTCGACGCACACATCTCGGCCGGTCGCTTCTTTGCGGCGGGCGACGACAAGGCCGTCATCTTGCCCGACAGCCTAGCCGCGCTCGTCGGCATTGGTCCCGAGGACATGGGCACGGCTTCCATCGCGCTCTACGGCGAGGACTACCAAGTCATCGGCCTGTTCGACAGCGCGGCCCTGAAAGAAGTCGTCGATCTCGATGGCGAGCGCCTGACGCCGGTGGATACGGTCAAAGACGCCGGCCTCATCACCCGCGAGAGCACCGAAGATCCGCGCGCCTTGGCCGCCACCGCGGTCGAGACCTTCAACCACCTCGAAGTAATCAACACCCTGTTCTTGCCCTATGAGCGCGTCCGCGCCATGGATGGCCGCCTGCGCTCCATCGCCATTGCCGCGGACGCGGACGACCCAGAATTCGTCCAGCGCGTGGAGTCCTTTATGTCGCGGGTGGCGCTGACCCTGTTCGTCGGCCAAGGCGACCGCGTCGTGGCCTACAGTTCGATCGGCTCCACCGAAATAAGCGGGGCCGGCCAGCTTTTGGTCCCGGTAATCATCGCCGCCTTGATCGTGCTCAATACCATGATGGGAGCCGTGTACGAGCGCGTGCGCGAAATCGGCATCTACAGCGTCGTCGGCTTGGCCCCCAGCCACATCGGCCTGTTGTTTTTAGCTGAATCCACGGTCTTTGCCACCTTTGGCGCGGTGGTCGGCTACGCCCTAGGCCAAATCGCCCATCTGTTCATGCTGCAATACGGGCTGCTCGCCGGCCTGACGCTCAACTACTCGTCGCTCTCCGCAGTGTGGGCTACAGTAGTAGTCATCGGCACGGTCTATTTATCGACCTTGTATCCAGCGCGCATGGCGGCCAACATGGCCGTCCCAGACGTGACGCGGCAATGGCAATTTCCCCCGCCCGTCGGCGATCACTGGCGCTTTGACTTCCCCTTCACGGTCGGCGGGGCCGAGGTGCCGAGCATGTACGTGTATCTCAAGTCGGTCTTCGCCGCCTATGGCGAAGGCTCAATCGGCGACTTCATTGCCCGCGACGTCGAACTATCCGTCACCACCGACGGGCCGGAGCCGTCCTACGCCATTGCCATGCGCACTTGGCTGGCACCCTACGACCTCGGGATCAGCCAGCAGGTGCGCCTGCAGGCAACTCCCACCGGCGAGCACCACATCTACAAGATCGAGACCCACATCGAGCGCCTCAGCGGCGACGTGGCCTCTTGGCAGCGCATGAATCGCAAGTTTCTCAACGTATTGCGCAAGCGATTCCTCGTCTGGCGCACCCTAGCGCCGGGGATTCGCCAAGGATATCAGGACGAAGCGGACGAGGCGTTTGCCGGGGCTGGGCAGCTTGCCGCTCGTCCTTGACAAGACCCCTCCACAAAAATAGACTTAGCTTAACTTAGCTATTGGAGGATTCACCATGAAGAAAGTGAACATGCACGAGGCCAAATCGCAACTTTCGCGCCTAGGTAAGTTGGCTTGGGCGGGGGAAGAAGTTGTCATCGCCAAGGCCGGCGAGCCGTACTTGCGGCTGGAACCGTATCGGGATCGCCTGGAGGAACGTCAGCTTGGTGGGCTAGAAGGAAAGATTTGGATGTCGCCAGACTTTGACGATCCCGATGAAGAACTCATGGACCTGCTTGAGAACTCGAAAATTTTCCCAGCTACAGATAAGAGTTAGCAATGTCGCGGCTACTGTTGGATACCCACACCTTTTTGTGGTGCCTGTCCGATGTTGAGCAACTGGCCGAAGATACCCGAGCCACCATTGCCGACCCGCACAATGACGTCTTCGTCAGCGCTATCACAGGAT
>JAJEEZ010000162.1:0-2876 GCA_022820705.1 Candidatus Latescibacterota bacterium
CTGGCCACGAGCTTGATTCGGGGCTACTCCGCCACCAAGCATCGGGCACGAAAGAAGGTAACCGGGTGGGCGGGTCGGCACCGGAGAGTACGACGGTGGGCGCGGCAGGGGCACCGTCTGACAAATAACCGGTGGCTTCGAGTACGTCACGCAGGGGAGCGGCAAGCTCAGACATGATCGTTCTCCACGGCGCCGGCGAGGCGGCGAGCGGCGTCAGCATCCATACGCCAGTGGTCGATGTCAAGAGCGGCGATATAGCGGAGGATGGCAAGGAGGGCCTCGCGTCGGGGCCAGTAATCGCTGAGTTCCGTGTGGAGCCAGGTGAGACTGTCGGTTACGTCGTTGGTTTCGGCGGCTCGCCAGACAGCGTAAAGAGCGTGGCGGAGGAGGCTCTGGCCAGCCAATTCGGCGCGCTTGAACTCGGAGGCGGTCTTGAGCCGGGTCTGGTTGGCCTTGCCGGTGTGCAGCAGGTGGCGGTACTCAACAACGCCGAAACCGCGGGCGAATTCCTGATAGACGCCAGCGCGGAAGTCGCCGTGGGACTCGACTTCCAGGCCCTTGATGTAGAGCTTCTCTTCCGGAGCCAAAGCGCGCCAGACGTGGGGAGGCAGGCCAGGGGGTATGAGGAAATTGCTGGCGGTACGCACAGCGTCCTCAATGATCTTGGCGAGCGGACTGGCCTCCCCGCGCTGACGCTCGCGCGACAGTTCGTGGGACACGTCAACGTCTTCGATGGCGCGATAGTTGGTCAACACCCGCAACGCAGCGGCGTAGGCGGCGAGTTGATAGTCGGCATCGGAGAAGTTGGGCGCGTCGCGGTCGTCCAACTCCCGCATGGAGGCAAGTTGCCGCTCTACCTCCGTTTCGACCTCGGGTACCACCTCGTCCAGGAAAGCCGTGTCTTCCGTGGTTTGCTTGCGCAATACCATGAGGACAGTGCCTTGGACGTAGTTACCTTCCTTCAAGGCAGAATCTGTCTCGGTGGCGATGGTCCACGCGGCAGTCACACGCAAACCAGCCGCCCAGAGGATCAGTGCGAGGTCAGCCCAAACAGCCGAATCCTGATGGGTAAACATTACAACCTGCATGCCGTTGTCCGACATGTGCATCGTCAGGTTGTGGTAACACTCGACCATGCTGCGGCGGAAATCAGAACCTGTACTTTGAATAGCAAGAACGCGCTTACTGTCGGAATACCAGCTCTGGAATATCTGAGGAAGCGCTTTCTCGTACCAAGCGAGGAAGAATTCGGAAAGCTCATGATAGTTGACCGCATCGGCATAGGGCGGATCCGTCAGCCAAATCTCCGCGGTGCTGGAAAGAATTCGCGCGTCGATCGGCTGCACACAACCCGATTTTATTCGTTGGCTGAAAAAACGAATCACCCAGGCTGTGCTGAGACTCCCTAAAGATCGTCCAGCGTAGCTGTCGAGGGTATTGAGCGCTTGATTGCTGAACGCCTGCTCGCTCTTTTCGTTTGCTCCATGTGGATGCCATCGAGATAAGCGCGAGTTCCAGTCCGCGCACCGAGCCACGCCAAGCAACATGGCGACGCGCTCGCAATCCGAGTTGACTGTCCCCACCTGTTTGGACAATAGACCATTTGTCAGCAACTGCCGCGGTGTGAACAGGTGATGCCAGTGGGTCCAACCACGCTCGCGAGTAAGACGGAGTGTCTCGTCGCCCGGCGCAATAACGCGGCTCGGCAGGAATCCCAGGCTCTGCCAGTCCGTGAAGTTCTCACGAAGCAGTTCCAGAACTCTGACCTCCCGCCCAAGATCGTCATCTCGAGCGTCCCGGTACAAGGTGCCCGGTAATGCCTTAGTCAAGGCGGCCACAGTTTCCTCGCGCTGTCTCCACGCCGCTTCAAGGTTCGTCACCCGGGCTCGCAGCGCCCTGACCTCCGACGCAGCGAACCCCTTGGCCTCATACAACTCCCGACGGGCGGTTGCGAGCGCGGCGTCCTCAGCCAGCCAATTGCGCTCGCGCAAGGCAGCCAACTCGCGCCGGCTGTCGGCTTCGAGCAACGCGCTCAAGCCGTCGATGGCACGTTCAAGGGGTATCCACTCCGGGATGGGGGCGTTGTGGACGTCGTTCTTCTGCTCGGCCCACAACAACTCGTTCAGGCGTGGCAGCCGCCAGCGTACACAGTACAGGCGTTCCTGAAACACATCGCCGGGCCGCGGGGTCAGATCGTCGCTCTCCCAGCGACGCAGACCGTAACCGCGCCCTCCGTCGTCGCCCCGACGGTCGCCACGGATAACCGATACAGGAGTGGAAGCACCGCAGTCGGAATTGGGACAGACGAGCCGCGACTGCCTGACCGTGCCGGCTCTGCGAGCGGCAGCCATAGCGGTGAGCGTTGCGCCCGAATGGATACGAATGTCAAACTTTCGTTCTCCCAGGGACGGCACCAGTTCGGCTACGGTGCGGGTCTTTTCGCCGACCACCCAGCTCGGCGCCATGGGCACGAGCCAGCCGCACTCCGGGCACTTGGTCTCGGTGCAGTAGAGAAAGGCGTCGGCCCGCCAGCCGGCATCGTTGTGCTCGATGCGCCACGCCGTGATCTGCCGATCAACCGCGTCGAAGGCTCGCTCTTGGGCAAGGCGCACGGCCTGGGCCGACGTTTTGTCGCCGCCGACGATGTTGAGCGCCCCCCAGGTGAGCAGTGCGGCCACGGGGTTCAGGTCCGAGCCGTAGGCCGCACAGCCGATGCGAGCGGCCTCGAATGGCACGCTGCCACCGCCGCAAAAGGCATCTCCCACGCGTGGGACGCGGCCAAACCGGCGGGTGCCGAGTTCCCGCACCAATTCGGGAAGGCTCTTGGCGTTGGAGTCGAGATGGGCGTTGATCGTTTTCCACGCCGCGGGGGAAGG
>JAJEEZ010000603.1:0-5013 GCA_022820705.1 Candidatus Latescibacterota bacterium
CTGCATCCCGATGGTTTCTTGGTTCCCTGTTGGTTGCTGGCCCTGTGCATGGCGCGGCAGGCCAAAGCAACCAATGCGCTCCGGCCCTATGTATACACGGGCCTAGCGGCGGGTCTGGCCGTCCTCTGCAAGTACTCAGGAGCCTTTCTCGTCGGCGGGCTTGGCCTGTGGATCGCGCTCGATCAACAAGGGAAAGAGCGTTGGCACCGACTCGCCGCCTACCTACTGCCCGCTGTCGCTGTCGCCGCACCGCTCTCCTACGCCCAGTTTAGTACCGACTTCTATCTGCCGCAGACGTTGAGCACCCTGTCGCGCATTGACGACTTCGACCATCTCTTTTCGCGTCTGCTCTTCTTTGCGGCCAGTCCGCTCTTTTTTATCTCGCCGTTTTTGCTGTTCCTGCTCTATGTCGGCTTGGTGCGGGCAGCCAAACAGCGCGACCTCCTCGCCCTGCTCCCCGCGCTCTGCACCATCGGCGCTTTTTTGTTGTTCGCGCTCAGCCGCGGTCAGATCAAAGGCAACTGGCTTCTGCCGGGCTTGCTGAGCCTGTGGCCTGTGGCGTTTGCTGTACAACCCAGACGTTGGCTGCTCGTCGCTGTCGTCGCCACTGGGCTGTTGCAAGCGCTCGCCATCGGCCTAGGACTGAAATACCCCGGTTTCTACAGCGAGTTGACCGCGCGCAGCGGGTTGGACACAAGCTATGTTGGTTTGGTGTCAGAGGAAGACCGGGGCCGCGAGCCTTCCTACTCGTGGCGCGAGCGGCTCTGCGAGTACAGTGGCTGGAGGCGCTTTGCCGCCGACGCGGAGGAGGTTTTGCCACCGCTGCCGCTGCTGAGCACGCAGTACAGCATACCGTTTGCGCTGGCGTATTACGGGCGGGCCGAGCGGGAGTATTACACGGTCGATGATCCGAGGTTCCGAGACTTGACGGATTTTTACGGGCAGCGTAAGGGGGCCTATCCAAGAGAAGTGCTCTTCGCTGTGCGAACGGGTGGAAAGGTCCCCGAATCGCTGCGCGCTACGTATCCGCAGCGAGAATTGATCGCGGAAATAGATCGCCGCCGCGCCGGCTGTCCCTCCGTGTCTTATCAGGTCTTCCGCTTAGGACGGTGATTCGCTCGCTTCCTCCTTGCGTCCAAACGCCGACGTCATAATCCGCTGCATCGCCGTGCGGAAATCATCGAAAAAGGTGTAAAACAGCGGCACCAACAAAAGCGTCAATACCATCGCCGCCAGCAGGCCCCCGATCATCGTCCTGCCCAGTGGCGCGTACTCCAAGCCCACCATCTTGGAATTGCCCGCGGCCATTGGGATCAGCCCAAAAGCGGTGGTGAAGGTCGTCATCAGGATCGGTCGGAAGCGGTGGCGGCCGGCCTCCAGCAGGGCGTCGTAGCGCGACTTGCCCTCGGCCCGCAGCCGGTTGGCCAAGTCGATCAGCACGATGGCGTTGTTTACTACCACGCCGATCAGGATCACCGAGCCGATCATCGACATGATTTCAAAAGGCGTGTCGGTCACATATAGAACCCAGTAAACGCCGAGGAAAGAGAATGGGATCGACACGATCACCGACAGCGGCAGTACGAACGACTCGAAGAGTACCCCCATTAGCAAAAAGACGAAGGTCACGGACATGATCAGGGCGAACTTCTGCGATTGGTCCTGCTCCTCTAGCTCTACAAAGCGGGTGCCCTTGTCCCAGCGGTAGCCGCGCGGCATCTCAAAGCCCTGCATAACCTGATCGACTTGGGCGAAAAGGTGTTGCGCCCGGTCCTTGGCGGCGCGGGCACTGACATTGAGCATGGTCTGCCGGTTCTCGCGCCGGATGTTGCCCAGCGTGCGCTCGACATAGATGTCGGCCAGCGATTCGAGGGCTACTTCGCGGCCATCGGCGGTGGGAAAGTTTTGGGTGCGCAGATCGTCTAAGCTCTGGCTGTCGTAGTTGGCTAGCCGCACGCGGATATCGACTTCGCGGCCGTCGTCGGTGTGGAATTTGTTGATATCCGTGCCGCGCAGTGCGTAGGCGATGCCGCCCGAAACCTGCTGGGGGTCCACGCCGAAGCGCTGCACTTGGTCGCGGTCGAGGCGCACCTGTAGCTCAGTGCCGCCGCGGTCCATGTCGGTGTTGACCGACAGCAAGCCGGGGATGCTCTCCAGCCGCCGTTCGACCTCGGCGGCCAGTTCAATCAGCACCTTGGTGTCCTCGCCATACAGGCTGACATTGACTCGGGCATCCTGCTCGGAGTTTTCCCAGTTGACCCGCAAGTTGACACCCGGCGGCAGGTAGAGCCGCTCGCGGAGATCCTTTTCGACCTCCTTGTAGGAGAGGTACTCCTGTTCTTTCAGGCCCAGCGCGATGTTCAGATTGTCCCAAGCCACCTCGTACCACTGCACGTCCTCTTCTTCGGCGAAAAACAGCGTTACTCGGCCCCAGCCACGGCGGAAGTAGGTGCGGAGCGCCTCGACGTTGTACTCTGCTTGGTGGGCCATCACCGTGTCCTCGACCGCGGTCATGAACTTCTCGGCTTGGTCCAGCGACTGGCCCGAAGGCATCTCAAAAGCTAAGTCCATCCGCACCTCGTTGCGCTCCTGACTGTCGGTGCGATCCATGCCATCCATCGGGATCTTGATGCTGGCGAAAAGGACCAAGGCGATGACAAAGGCGTCGAGGCGATTGTTCAGCACCCAGCCCAGCGAGCGTTCGTAGTGCTTGCGGGACCAGAGGATCATCTTCGACTCGCCCCGCTCCTTTTTCGTCGAGAGCCTGAGCGCGGCGAGGGGGATAAAGATCAGGGCGATGAGCAGCGAGGCCACTAGTCCTGTGATAACCGGCAGGCCGATTCTGAGCATCCAGAACGAAAACATCTCCTCGTCGCTCATCAGAATCAGGGGCAGAAATACCACTACCGTCGTCAGGGTTGCCATGGTCACGGCTAGCCCCACCTCGCCGGCTCCCTCAACTGACGCCGTGCGCGGAGCGATACCTTCTTGGCGCTTGCGGTAGATGTTTTCGACGATGACGATGGCGTTGTCAACTACCAGTCCTAGGCTCAGCATCAAGCCCATCATCGTCGCCATATTCAACGACCAGCCTATGAAGTAGAGGGTGGTAATCGTCGCCAGAAGCGACAGGGGGATCGCCAAGGTGATGATCAGCGTGATGCGCACCGCGCGCAAAAAGAAAAAGAGCACCATGGCCGCGAACAGCCCACCCCACAGGCCGGAATTTTTGAGATTGCCAACCGCGTTGATCACTTGGTCGCCTTGGTTCCAGAACAGCTTGAAGTCCAAGCCTCCGAGCTTGGGATGATTCTTAAGGTTTTCCAGCTCTTCCTTCACGCCGGTGGAAACCTCGACGACATTAGCCCCCGACGCCTTGGTGACGCCGAAGCCCAGCGACTCCTTGCGGTTAATGCGGTTAACCCAGTCTTGCGGCGGTCGCTTATAGGAAACCTCGGCGATGTCGTCCAGCCGTAGCTGGTGTGCGGGATCAACTACGGTGTTGGCGAGTTCTGCCACGTCTTGGAAGCGGCCCACCGAACGCACGTAGATCTTTTTGCCACCCTCAATCACCCAGCCCCCAGGTGCGGTGAGGTTTTGGGCGCGCAGGCTGTTGAGCGCTGCAAAGACGTTGATCTGGTGGCTGCGCACCTTGTCGCGGTCCAACTCGACGATTACCTCTTTGCTGGGCGTGCCCCAAAGCTCAATGTTGCCGACCCCATCGACGCGGCGCAGCGCCGGCTCCACGTAGGTGTCGATAAGATGGCGCGGATCGGCGTGTTGGGTTTCAAAGATGATGGCACCATCCATGATGGGAATGTCGTTTTGATCCCAGCGCCGCACCCATAGTTGCTCGATCTCGTCGGGCAGTTCGGGCATCACCCGGTCGAGCCGGTCCTTCATCTCGGCGAAGGCCAATTGTAGGTCGGTGCCCTTCTGGAACTCAACCCGGACATTGCCGCCGCTGTTGTAGGCGCTGGAGCGGATCCGCTTGACCCGGCTGACTTGAGCGACGGCCTCCTCTAGGTGGCGCACTACCTTCTGCTCGACTTCGACCGCTCCGGCGTTGGGATAGCTGGCCCAAGCGAAAAGCCGGGGATAGTCGAAGCCTTCGGGGAAAAGTGTCAGCGGAATCCGCGTATAGGCGATATAGCCCACCACCAGCAGTGCGACCAGCGACATCACCACGGTCACCGGCCGGTTGACCGAAAAGCGCGGCAGGGGGTACTGGTTTGGCTTTTCCATCGGTTCCTCCTAGGCCCGGCGATCGACCACTGAATACACGGTCGGGATCACCACGAGGGTGAGGAAGGTGGAAGAGACGAGGCCGGCGATCACGGTCAGAGCCATCGGCGTGCGGATCTCGGCCCCTTCGCCCAGCCCCAAGGCCATCGGCAACAGCCCCAAGACCGTCGTCGCAGTGGTCATGGTGATCGGGCGCAGCCGCACGGCACCGGCCTGGATGATGGCCTCGGTTTTCTCCATGCCGGTGCGGCGCAAGGTGTTGATATAGTCGATGAGCACGATGGCGTTGTTGACGACGATGCCAGCCAGCATAATCAGGCCGATAAAGACCACCACGCTCAAAGCTACCTGCGCCAGATAGAGCGCCACCACTACGCCGATCAGCGCGAGGGGAACCGTGAACATAATGACGAAGGGATGGACTAGCGACTCGAACTGGCTGGCCATCACCACATAGACGAGAAAGATCGCCAGCACCAAGGCGAAATAGAGGCTCTGCAAGGAGGTTTCCATCTCCTCGTTCTGGCCGCTGATCAGAAAGTCGAAACCCATCGGGAAGTCCATCTTCCCCAGTTCGTCGTGGATCAGGCCCGAGGCCGTGCCCAGATCGATGCCTTGGATGTTGGCCGTGACTACTGCGGAGCGCTGCTGGTCAATGCGGCGGATTTCGCTCGGCCCCTCGTTGACCCGGATATCGGCCACTGCGGAAAGCGGAATCGGAATGGGCGCATTGGGATTAATCACCAGCCGCTGCAGCTCGTCGAGCCC
>JAJEEZ010000343.1:0-5103 GCA_022820705.1 Candidatus Latescibacterota bacterium
CGAACATTTCCAGCGCGACGTGATGGACGAGTTGCGGCGGGTGATGGAGGTGCTGCCCGAATTGCCCACTGGCGCAATGGGTGAGCAGCAAATGGCGGAATTGTTGCGCAAGGCCGGGACGGCTTTTGTCGCCGCGCAGCCTGCCGTCGAGTCCGAGGCTAAGTCGCGCTTGCCATCGGCCGAGGCAGTGCGCGTGTTGGCGCGGGTGCTAGCAGGGCCGAAGCGAGCGCTGTACCGGGTGGATAGTTCGTAGAAGCCGGGGGTGTTCTACGAATTGGAGGTGGAGGGGAACGACATAAGTTGCAACTGTAAGGGATTTTCCTATCGGGGAATTTGTCAACATGCGCGGGCGTTAAAAGAGGCGTTGGTCAAGGGGGAGGGATTGCCGGAGGGATTCGTCGAGATTTGACGGTTGTGCCTATATGTTTCTAACCTCGCTGAGCAGCTCGACACAGGCGGTTGTAGAGACGCTGTACTTAGGTATATTGAAAGATAGCTCGTTGGCCGCTTGCTTCCATTCGATTCGAGGCCACGGCGTTGCAAATGGACCTTTAGATTCACTACGAAGCCACCATGCCCTACGATATATCACAAGAAAAAAGAGACTGGTACCGGGAAATCTCCGCGCGATCTAGGCAAAGAAAAAAAGCGGCGATCCGTGGTGAGTTTCAACGCGATCCAAGCAGAATTAACAAGCCGGTTTTGGCCCCAAATAAACTAATGCCCCAACAGCGACAACAGGGCTTGAGAGCTATGTCCCTGTTTTCAGGGGGTGGCGGTCTAGACCTCGGTTTTGAGCGTGCTGGTTTTGAGCATATTGCCAGTTTTGATGCATTGGAGATTTGCGGTGCTACGCTACGGCGTAACCGATCTCAATGGAAAGTTTTTTCTGGTCAATATGGCGATATAACAAAGGTTAATTGGACAACCTATAAAGGTGCCGTCGATCTCATCCACGGCGGACCTCCATGCCAGCCCTTCTCAGTTGCAGGGAGACGAAGTGGGAGCGAGGATACTAGGGATATGTGGCCGGCGTTTATTAACGCCGTGATGACTATCAAACCTGATGCGTTCGTAGCCGAAAACGTTCCAGGATTACTCGATCCCAAGTTCAATAAATATGTACATAAGGTAATTATAGAGCCGCTAGAACCAAGCTATCACATCGCAAAGTTCAAAGCTATTGCCTCCGACTTTGGCGTTCCCCAAGTGCGAAAACGGATCATTTTCGTCGGATTTAGATCACCCAAAGCCGCCAATGAATTCGGGATTCCACAGGCAACACACTTCCCCAACGATAGTCTGTTTGCATCGGGCAGATGTACATTGGGTGCTAGGGCGGCTTTGGGTCTAGATGACATTGGATTCGACTGCTTTGCGCCGACTCTCCGTTCTGGCTTTACTGGTCCGAGAAAGACGACTAGCATTCTAAACAGCAAGGCTAGTCAAAAAGTTTGGGAGAGACTACAGATTTGGCCAAATGGTGTACAAAAATCGAGAGAGGAAGCTGTTATGTTCCCCCCAGAAAACGGACATTTCAGGCTTTCCGTCCAAGACTGTGCTCTTCTGCAAGGGTTTCCAGAAGACTGGCTCTTTGAAGGTGCTGTGTACCAAATCCTTGGACAAATCGGCAATTCCGTTTGTCCTCCGGTGAGCTACGCTATCGCAGAATCTGTAGCGAGCGCATTGAAATGCTCGAAATTCTCAAGTTACGAGCCATTTATCTCAATCAACGCGGTTCAACCCTTAATAACCCACATATCCCGAAGTCGTTCCTTGCAAACTTCACGGACCGGATGATCGACGCGGTACATTTCAGTGCAGATGCCCGAACCGCTATCCACCAAACACTACGCGACATAACGCTGTCTAACAAAACATTGCAGTGGAACCGATAGCTTATTCTCACCACCTGTCAATTTCCGCAAAGGAGCCTGTTCATGGCCTTTGAAATTTTCGACTTTCGCCAAGAGGAACACATCAAAAACCTCCTCGTCACTCCGCACATCCGCTCCCGCTTTCTGCGCATGCAGCCGGGCGATGTGGCCGGCCTGCACAGCCACGACCTCGGCCACGAAATTTTCCTCATCCTGCAAGGCCGCTGCGTCTTCCACATCGCCGGCAGCGAACAGGAGCTGTGTGCGGGCCAACTTTGCGTTGCCCTCGCCAACGAAATCCATCAGGTGCGGGTCGTCGGCGATGAGCCCATGGTCATGTACCTGTCGGTCACGCCCCACATTCAGCCGACCCACACCGGCCGCGACCCCGACGGCACCCGCCACCCAACCCGCTTCCAGCCCTCCAGCTCGTACGACGTGGAGACGGACACCGACACGCCCATCGACGAACTCATCGACAAATTCACGGCCGCGGCTGACGACTTGGCCCAGGCCGCCAGCGATCAAGCGACCGCCCAAGCAGCAAGAAGCGACCAACTCAAAGCAGCCCTCGCTGCCGGCGACGAGACACAGGCCACCGAACTGCGCGAAGCCATGTGGCAAGACGTGTACCAGAGCTTCAAGCGGGCCTACGCTATGGCCGATGTGTGGAACGACTTGACGCCTCGCGTCGGAAAGGTGGGGTGACATGGCTCCTGTCCGCATCGGAATCGTCGGCTGCGGTGCCGTCGCCCAAGTCCAGCACCTGCCCAACCTCACCGCGCTCAAGGACCTGTTTTCCGTCGAGATGGTCTGCGACATCTCGCCGAGCTTGGCGCAGACTGTGGCGCATGAATTTCACGTGCCGCACTACACCGACGACTGGCGCGCGCTGCTCGCTGCCGATCTCGACGCCGTACTCCTGTGCCACACCGATCCCAAGACCGAGATCGCCGTCGCCGCCTTTGAGGCCGGCAAACACGTCTTCATCGAAAAACCGATCTGCTTCTCGCTGCAAGAGGCCAACCGGATCATCGCCGCCCGGCAGGCGGCTGGCACCGTTGGCTTAGCTGGCTACATGAAAGTGTACGACCCGGCCTTTGAGGCAGCGGCCCACGCTGCCGCTGACATGGCCGCGATCCGCTTCGTCCAGATCCACCACCTGCATACCAACAACTCACATCACCTCGCACACTTTCGCTTGCACCGCACCGACGATCTACCCGCTGATGCCATCGAGCGGACGCGCGTGGCCCGCGCTGCGGCCGTGCGCGAAGCCATCGGCGAAGTCCCCGCCCACGTACAGTCTGCCTTTGGCCATCTCGCCG
This sequence comes from Candidatus Latescibacterota bacterium, assembly GCA_022820705.1. Taxonomy (GTDB): domain Bacteria; phylum Latescibacterota; class UBA2968; order UBA8231; family UBA8231. Next base: position 3,206 of record JAJEEZ010000343.1, read on the forward strand.
GCAGCATGATCCACGACATCTACGGCCTGCGCGCCATCATGGGCGTACCCGAAAAAGTCTCCAGCACTGAAATCTGGTACGAAGGCTGGGGCGTCAGCACCATGCTCGCTTATGCCAACGGCGCTCGCTGCGCGGCAACTTGGGTCGAGTTAAAGGACGTGCGCGACTTCAAAGAAACCCTCGAAGTCTGCGGCGACGACCGCCGCGTGTTGCTCTCCTATCCGACCGGCTTTTCGCGGGGGATCCTCTCCACCTTGGAGATTCAAACCCTCGATGAAGCCGGCGAGGCCATCACCCACCGCCCGGCCATCGCGTGGGAAGGCCCCTTCGTCCGCGAGTTGAAGCACTTCCACGCCTGCATCACCGAGGGTGCGCAGCCGCGTACTTCCTTGGAAGAGGCCCGCTGCGACATCGCCCTGATCATCGACATCATCAAAGCCTATCTCGACCGCTAGCAAAGGAAGCAACATGGCCTCCAAGCCCAAAGCACCGCCCATCATCTTCACCGACGACGGCTGGATTTTCACGGCCGAGGAAAACGTCTCGGTCGCCGACCTCAAAGAAAAAATCGTCGATGGCTATGCTGGCACCGGCGGCGCGCTCTGGTGGAGCACGGGCGATCACGAGGTCTATCAGTTCGAGACGGAGATTGGCGAAAAATTCGGCGACGACCGCGGCGACCTCGACGCGACAGCCCCTTCCTTCGTCCACTCGGCCACACCCGGCGTGGAGGATCAGATCGCCGCTAATCTACAGAACCTGATCGCCGAGTGCGGCGGGCCATTGACCGCACTGGCGCAACTGTGCCGGGAGGCGGAGATTCCCTTTTTCCCGCGCGTGCGCATGAACAGCCACTACGTGATTGACCCGTCCCATCCCGGCTACGGTCGCTTCCGCCGCGAGCAACCCCACCTGCTCATTGGCCGCCCCGGCGAAGAATTTCCCGAAAAGTCGGTCGAGTGGGGCATCCGCACCGGCCTCGACTACTCCCACGCCGAGGTGCGCGAGCACATGCGGCGCATCGCCTGCGAGGTCTTCGAGTGCTTTGACGTCGATGGCATCGAGCTGGACTTCATGCGCCATTCGGCCTTTTTCCGCATGGCAGAGGCCACGGCCAACAGCTACCTGATGACCGATCTGGTGCAAAAGATCAAGGCGCGGCTCGACGAGGTCAGTGCCCAACGGGGCAAACCCTTGCAACTGGCCGTCCGCGTCCCCCCGACCTTGGCCGACTCGCGGCGCATCGGCCTCGACGTTGACGAATGGATCGAGACCGGCCTCGTCGATATCGTCGTTGTTGGCGGCGGCTTTATCTCGTTTGAGACTCCAGTCGATGAATTCGTCCGCGCCGCGGCCTCGACCCCCTGCCTCGTCTATGGCTGCATCGAGGCCACCCGCCACAGCGACCGGCGCTTCCTCCGCGCCTTGGCCCTGCGCTGGCTCACCGACGGGGCCGACGGCATTTACCTGTACAACTTCTACACCATGTCGCCCGAGTGGAACCACCAAACCGCCGCTGAATTCTCCGACCTTGACGCCCTGAAAAAACTCGACAAGTGCTACGAGATCAGCGGCACCATGTCCTTCAGCCCCACGGAAGGCCACAGCGCCGCCTTCCGCTTGGCCCACCCCTCGACTCCGCTTCCCGTGCCCTTGCCCGCTGAAAGCCCGAGCTTGGGGCCGACGCTCCGCATCCGCGTCGCCGATGAGGTGGCCGACGCCACCGGCGGCTTGGCCTTGCGTTTGGATCACTTGCCCTCGGAGGATCGTCTCGAAGTCGAACTCAACGGTCGCGCCCTCCCTTGGGATCAAGCCCAAGTCCCCGGCGATGGCTGGTCGCGCCAGCAGGCAGCGCCGCTGTTTTGGGCCAGCTATCCCACTCGTCCGGTCGAGCAAAA
>JAJEEZ010000300.1:0-7715 GCA_022820705.1 Candidatus Latescibacterota bacterium
TTCGGCGATCTCTTCGCCGAATTGTTCGGCGACCTCCGCATACGTGGCCGGCGTATCCTCGATGACGTCGTGCAAGAGCCCGGCGGCGACCGTAGTGTGGTCCATGCGGAGTTGCGCTAAAATTCGGGCCACTTCGACGCAGTGGGCTATGAACGGCTCGCCGGACTTGCGGATCTGGTCCTTGTGATGCTCCTTGGCAAAGTGGTAGGCGCGGTTGATCAGCGCGAAATCGGCTTGGTCGTTGTAGGAGAAGACCTCGATCAGCAGTGCTTCCAGCCGCTCTTCGTCGCCTGCCTGCTTGACGAGCTCGTCCAAGTGATTATGAGCCGGAGGATATGTGGAAGTGGTTTCGACCATGGGATCCTGTATTTTCTATTTGCCTGTCAATATAAACATAAACACACAAGTACAGAAAAAAACAAGGACTGAACTTACTCAATATACTACATATCGTGTAATAATTCGCTTGAAACGAGAGTTTGCACACGCGGTAGAAGTTACATTAAAATGGGCGGAGAAAAGGACGCAGGATGTGGCCGCTAAAGACCGAAAACGCACCAGCGCTGACGCGAGCAGATAAAATCTTCGCCCTCGTCGTGGGCTTGAGTGCGATCGGGCTGATACTCTACGGCCGCTATACAGCCGAAGCCGGCGGCGTGCTCATCGTCGAGTTGGCCGAAACCGCGCCCGCTACGCATGATCTCTCCAACTACGGGGTCTTGCCGGTTGTAGGACCTTTGGGCGTGAGCCAGATCGAGATTGGCCCCAAGGGTGCGCGCGTGCTTTCTGCGCCCTGCGTCCACAAAATTTGTATGCGGCGAGGCTGGATGCAGCGGGCAGGCGATGTGGCCGCGTGCGTGCCCAATGGTCTAGTGCTGAGGATCGCTGGGGCCGCGCCCATAGACGCGATGATTCGCTGATGTTTGTGCGCCCTAGAGACGTGGCCCGTTTGGGGCTTATGGCCAGTGCGGCAATTGTGCTCTTTGCCTTTGAATCGCTGGTGCCCAAACCGTTGCCCTGGATGAAGCTGGGACTCGGCAATTTGCCGGTTTTGGTCGCGCTAGTGAGCTTTGGCGGCGGTCCAGCATTGGCCGTTAGTGCCATCAAGCTGGTAGTCGGCGGCTTGCTCAGCGGGGGATTTGCCGGTCCGGCCTTTGTCATTGGCGGCGGGGCTGGCTTCGCGAGCTGGTTGGTCATGGTTGCGGTGCGCCGCATGGGAGGCCTTTTCAGCGTCGTGGGTCTGAGCATCTGGGGCGCGTTGGCGCACCAGCTAATCCAGCTCGTTCTCGCCGCTGGCTATATCGGCCACAGCGGTCTATTCGCGCTTTTGCCGCTGGCCTTGTTCAGCGCCTTGGTGAGCGGAGGGGCGATCGGCCTGTTGGCTTGGTGGACCTTGGAACAATTGGCGAAAATAGGCTGGTTGGACCAAGATCATATAAATGTATAGACTTTAGATCATTTCAATGGACTTGCCCCAAAAGCCTACCTTGCAAACCGAGCCGGTCTTCAGCGCCAAAGCGCTGGTGGCGGGCACCCTAGGGTCGCTGTGCATCGCCGTGGGAGCGCCGTACGGCAACATGGTCATCCGCGGCTCCTACATGTCGATTGATTTCAGCGCCGCAGGCGCCCTGTTCCTCTTCTTCGTGCTGACGGGCTTGTTCAATACCTTGCTGACGCGCTTTGCCGCTCCTGTGGCTCTTGGACGCTGCGAGCTCATCGTCGCGTACATTATGATGCTCACGGCCTCGGCCATCCCGACGATGGGCCTCAGTGAGTACTGGCTGACGATCATCACCGGTGCCCAGTACTACGCCACCCCGGAAAACGAGTGGGCCTTGCTCATCCTGCCGCACCTTCCCGAGTGGATCGCACCGCAGGATCCCGAGGCGATCAAGTGGTTTTACGAAGGAGCACCGCGCACCACTGGGGTCCCTTGGGCCGCTTGGAGCGGCCCACTGTGCTATTGGGCCATTCTCATTGTAGCCCTGTACTTGGTGATGATCTCGTCTATGGTCATTATGCGCCGCCAGTGGGTAGAGCGGGAGCGGCTAGTTTATCCGCTGGTGCAAGTGCCCTTGGCCATGGTGCAGAGCGGAGGCCGCGGAGAAGCCCTAGGCCCTTTCTTCAAAAATCCAATCATGTGGGTCGGCTTTGCCCTGCCCGTACTCGTCAGTAGCCTCAACGCCCTACACGCGTATTTCAACTTCATCCCCGCCATCCAGCTCGTCTCTTCGATTCCGATCCTGCGCAACAGCGTCAGCCTGATCTTCCGCCTGAGCTTTCCCATGATCGGGTTCGCCTATCTAATCAACCTCGACATCGCCTTCAGCCTGTGGTTTTTCAACACCATTGCCAAGTTGATCCGAGGAGGGCTGGGAGTTTTAGGGGTTGGCAGCACTGAAAAGCTCGTTTACGGCGCTGCTAGCGAGCCGATCCTCGCCCATCAGGGACAGGGCGCGATGATCGTCCTAGTGGCCTTCGGCCTGTGGGTCGGCCGCGAGCACCTGCGCGACGTGCTGCGCAAGGCATTCCGGGGCGACAACCGCATCGACGACAGCAGCGAGATGCTCTCCTATCGGGTAGCGGTCTTAACTTGGCTCTCCGGCATGGCAGTAATGACCATCTGGCTGTGGCAGTCTGGCTTGCCGCTGTGGGCGGCCTTTTTGACCCTGATGCTGGCCATCCTTATCTTCGTCGGCTTAACTCGAGTGGTAGTAGAAGGAGGCGTGGCCGCGGCGGTCGGGCCGATGATTTCTTCATCGGCCTTGGTCTCGGCCGTAGGCTCCTCGGCAATCGGACCGGCGGGCATGGTAGGCCTCGCATACACATTCGTGTGGGCGGCGGATATTCGCACCTTTGTCATGGCCTCCTGCGCGCACGGCCTCAAGTTGGGCGAGGGACTAGGGTCGCGGCTGCGCCCGCTTTTTTGGTACATGCTGCTGGCGATTGTCGTCAGCATCGTCGGCTCGGTCGCAGCGATTTTGTACCTCGCCTACGAATACGGCGGCATCAACCTCAACGCGTGGTTTTTTGGAGGTGGAACTCGTGCCCCTTTTGATTATATTACCACCAAGTTAAGCGCACCCACCGAGCCGAATATCGATGGCTGGATTCACACTTTTGTCGGCGGGGGCATCATGGCCCTGCTCATGTGGGCGCGCCAGCGGCTCTTGTGGTGGCCTCTGCATCCCATCGGCTACCCGATTGGTGCCATATGGCTGATGGACCAGTTGTGGTTTAGCATTGCCATCGCTTGGCTCTTAAAGTTGTTGGCGATGAAATACGGCGGTCCTGGTCTTTTTCGCCGGGCGCGTCCTTTCTTTTTCGGCCTAATCATAGGCCAGTTTTTCATCGCGGGGCTCTGGTTGATTATCGACTTTTTTACGGGCATGACCGACAATGTGGTCTTCTGGATCTGAGAAAGGCACTAACTATGCCTAAGTTCGCGATGCGATGGATAGCCTTCGGCTGGATTTTGGTCGGCGTAGCACCGGCTTGGACCGAAGTCGATTTTGCCGAGTTGGCGCGCACGGCCCCGGTCGAGCGCGTGCAGCAAACAATGGACACCTTTGCCGGCTTGGGGTCTAGAGTCGCCGGTTATCGAGGTGCCGACCGAGCGGCCCAGATCGTGCAGGAGCGCTTCCGTGCCATCGGCCTCGACGACGTCACAGTACACGAATACGATGTCTCTATTCCGGTCGATAAGGGCGGATTTCTGCAAGTTGTTGGCAGCGACGAGCAAGTGCCAATCCACGGCTTGTGGCCCAACCTCGTCAAAACCTCGACGCTGCCCGAAGACGGGGTGACCAAGCGCTTGATCGACGCGGGCGCGGGTGAGTACACAGACATGGACGGCAAGCAAGTCGAAGGGTCCGTGGCCCTGATGGACTTCAATTCGGGCGATGCCTGGCTCAATGCCGCCTACCTCGGGGCGCAAGCTATCATCTTTATCGAGCCGGACTCCACCGTGTACTTGGAGGGCGAAAAGAAGTTCCTCACCATGCCGCTCGACCTGCCGAGGTTTTGGGTCAATCGCCAAGTCGGTCAGCGCTTGCGCCGCCAATTGGCGACTGAGGGCGAGCAGATGCTCCACCTACAGTACCGCATGGATTGGGAGCGGCGTCCCGCTTGGAATATCCTCGGCACGATCCCCGGATACGATCCCTTGCTAAAAGAGGACGTGATCGTGCTGGAAGCGTACTACGACGCCATGTCAGTCGTGCCGGCCCTCGCCCCAGGTGCCGAGCAAGCCTCCGGCATTACTGCGCTGTTGGAACTGGCGCGCTACTTCCGCGAAAATCCACCGGCGCGCACGGTCGTATTTCTCGCCACTTCGGCCCACCACTTGGGCTTGCGCGGGATTGATGATTTCATCCAACGCTATTTGCGCAAAGAGGATCCCTTTATCGAGCACATGCTGGTGAGGCGGGTCGTCGATGCTGCACTCGCGCAGAACATGATCGCCCAAGACGGCATCCACTACGCCATCGGCGAGGAGGAGTTCACCAGTAAGGAAGCCCTCGTGCGGGGCGTTGCCGAAGGGCGCACCGACTTGGTCACGCGCGTTGCCGACGCTGCCCTTGCCGAAGGGCTACTGAGCCAAGAAGGAGGCGCATTACACCTCGCCGACGAGCAATTCGAAGATCGCCGCGAACTGGTTGACGAATTGCGCTCGGACGACGACTTGCGCCTCGCGCTCTACAAAACTTGGGTCGATCCCAAAGTCGATTCGCTCGCGGTCAAGCTCTTTATCAGCCTCGACCTTTCGTCGCAAACCGACGAACTCGGAGTGTGGAATAGCAATACTAGCTTTTACTACAAGCGTTACTTCGCGCCCTTCGGCAAGAACTTCATGGGGTATGCGCGCAAGATCAGCCGCGAGTTGGATTATCAGCAGCGCGACGTGCTAGTCAATGGTATCAGCCCCGAAGGCGGGATGAGTTGGCAGACTTTTGTACCAGGCGAAATATCGGTCAACAGCGAATTGGTATTGGCAACTGGTACGCCGGCATTGGCCTTTGTCACTGTCAACGACGCGCGCTTCCTCGTCGATACGCCCTTAGACCGGGCTGAGCACGTCAACTACGCCAATCTCGCCAAACAGATCCGGGTGCTCTCCGGCATGTTCGAGATGGCCTTTGCAGACCCAGAGCTGTTCCCGGACTTCAAGATGCGCTTGCGCGACACGCTGCGCTCGCTGCGCGGCCGGACCATGGTCTTTCCACGCCGCAGCATCATCCCCGACTTGCCGCGTGCAGACGCCGTAGCCGTGGTGCGCAACGGCAAGAAAAAGTCGTATAAAGGCGTGCGCGGCGAGTACTACGAAGTCGTTGATGACAAGGGGGCCTTCTACGTAAATCGGGTGCGGGTCAACAACGTGCAGATCGAGGGCTACTACATGGACCCGATCACCGGCCGCATCACTTACGCCCCCGACCGCGGCGTGCAAGGCGACGAAACCTACCCCATGCGGGTCGCCATGGATTGGCGCGACAAGCAGTGGATGGTCATCCTCTTCCCCTGCGTGCCCTACAACTTCTTCGACATCGTCGATCCGCGCTATTTGACCAAACTATCCAATGTGCAGGTCTTCGACGAAACGAACGGCCCTCCTGTGGAGTACGGTTATACCATCGGCGAAGGCCCCTCGGCCCAAAACGAGCCGGTCGGGGTGCTCTTCGCACGGCCCGGTTCGCACATCAAGATGGGATTCGGTGCTGGCCTGCTGGGATTCCGCTCGCTCCTGCTCAACGCCACCAGCGTAACCGACAAGGAAAAGGCCGAGGGCGAGGGCTTTGAGATTCGCCCCGGTACTTCCTTTGCCCGCACGACCTTCCAAGCCGCCCAAGACATGTGGAATCTCGACGAGTCGCGAATGCGCGAGCTGCGGAGCTTTGCCATTGAAAACCAGCGCCTCAACGACCTCCACTATCGCGCCGAAGCTGAGCTAGCCCAAGCCTCTGAGGCTGAGACCGAGCAGCGCTGGGGCGATTTCGTGCGCCACACGCGCGCGGCCTTTGGGCTGGAGTCGCGCGCCTACCCAGACGTCAAATCTACCCAAAACGACGTCATTCAGGGCATTATCTTCTTTATGGCCCTCGTCATTCCCTGCGCCTTTTTCACCGAGCGGCTCATTTTTACGGCCGCCACGATCCGCAATCAAATCATCGGATTCGCCGGGGTTTTTCTGGCGATCTGGATCGTGTTGTGGCTGGTGCATCCGGCCTTTCAGCTATCCAATCCCTTCGTCATCCTGCTCGCTTTCATCATCATCGCGCTGGCAGTGCTGGTGATGTCGATCATTTCCGGCCGCTTTAACGAGCAGATGAAGAAGCTGCGCACCGAAGTAGCCGTGATCCACGACACGGACGTCAGCCGCTCCTCGGCCTCGCTGACGGCCTTCCAGCTCGGGATTTCCAACATGAAGCGGCGCAAGACGCGCACGGTGCTCACTTTCACCACGCTCTTGCTGCTGACGTTCACAGTGCTCTCTTTTACCTCCATCCGCACGGGCTTGCGGTTCAATCAAATCAGCCGCGACAACGAGGGTCTCTACGAGGGCATCCTCATCCGCAGCAAGGCGTGGAATCCAATGGAGGATTCAGTCCTCGAATACGCCCGCAGCAATTTCGGCGATCGGGCTGCGGTCGCGCCGCGCAGTTGGTACAGCAATAAGGCCAAAGCGCACATTAAAATAAAGCATGGAGACAAAGCCCATAACGCGCTCGGCGTCCTAGGTTTAGCACCTGAAGAGACTCAAGTCACTCGGCTCAGCCAAGCCCTAGTCGCCGGACGCTGGTTTGAACCGGGTGAGGACAAGGCCTGCATCCTGCCCATCGACATGATCAAGGAAGCCCATCTCGATGTCGATTTGGCCGACGTTGGTCAAGCGCAAGTCAGGGTCTTCGGCGACTTATTCACGGTGGTGGGCGTCATCGACTCCAAGCGCATGAAGGACCTCAAAGACCTCGACGACGAGATCCTGACGCCAGCCGACTTCGCCGTCACCGGCGGTCAGGCAGTGCAGGAAATAGCCGAGGAAGAACAGCGCGAGAAACAAGGTCTGGAAGACGCCAAGGTCGTCATCAAACCCTTCGTCCACATAGAGCCAGCCAACACCCTGATTATTCCCTACCACACGTTGCGCAACGTCGGCAGTGGCAACCCACTACAGTCGGTAGCCGTGCGCTTCCCCGAGGGCAGCGATGTGCGTGGCGAGGTCGAGGAGTTCCTCTCGCGCCTCGCGGTGACGCTGTTCGCCGGAGTCAAGGAGGCCGGCGATGAATACATCAAGGTGTCGATCTACTCATCGCTGGGCATGACCTCCTTTTCCGGGATGAGCAATTTGTTCATCCCCATGCTGATCGCCTCGCTGATTGTGCTCAACACCATGATGGGTAGCGTGTACGAGCGCTTCCGCGAAATCGGCATCTACTCTTCGGTGGGCCTAGCCCCCGGCCACATCTCTTGGCTCTTTATCGCCGAGAGTTGCGTCTATTCGGTACTGGGCGTGGTCGCCGGTTATCTCAGCGGCCAAGTAATCGCCAAAGTACTCATAGAATTTGACCTTTTGGGTGGCTTCACGCTCAACTACTCTTCGGTGGCCGCGGTGCTCTCCTGTATGCTAGTGATGGCCGTGGTCATGCTCTCGACGATTTATCCGGCGCGCAAGGCTTCGCAAATGGCCGTGCCGGACGTGACCCGCAAGTGGAAGC
>JAJEEZ010000533.1:0-8894 GCA_022820705.1 Candidatus Latescibacterota bacterium
CGCGCGATGGTCATATCCGCGAGTACGGTTTTTCGCCTCGCGCCTTAGGACTGATTCTGCTGGGCGTGTTGGGTTTTGTAGGGGGACTTGGTTATTACGCCTACACACAGGGCTTTCATCAACCGAGCGATCAAAAAGCCCTGCTGGTCTTACAGGAAGAAAACAAAAACCTCTTGCACAGCTTAGAGCAGACCCGAGAGGAAGTGCAGCAGCTCGAGGAGGCCATGGATCAGCTCAAGGCGACTGAAGATAGATTGCGCGCTCACCACGAGATGGAACCGCTGGAGATAGAGCCACTCGCTGCGGATGGGGAGTTGGGCGGCGTCGGGGGCGCGGAAGATTTGTCCGAGGAGATCGCGTCTTTACCGCCGCAAAAGCACTTGATGATGCGCGAGATGAGCGTGCGCATCGACTACCTGAAGCGGATGGTCAACCTACAGGCCGAGAGCTTTGAGGCAATCGAGCGCAAATTCGAAGAAACGAACGTCCAATACTTGCCCACGATTTTACCAGTCCCCGAGCAGAAGACGTGGCGGTCGTCGCCCTTTGGCTGGCGCATTGATCCCTTTACCGGGCGTCGGGCCTTCCACCGGGGCGTCGATTTTGCTGGCCGCAAAGGGACGCCCATCTACGCGACGGCGGATGGTTTTGTAAGCTACGCCGGGAAGGATAAGTACCTCGGCAATACGATTATTGTTGCCCATCGAAAAAAGGAGCGCGACGAGCAGGGCCAGCCCTATGCGCGCCAGGGCGGCTACCAGACCGAATACGGCCACTTGGATAGAATTATGGTCGTGCAAGGTCAACAGATAAAGCGCGGGGAGCAGATCGGGACGATGGGTAATTCGGGCCGCTCGACCGGCCCGCACCTCCACTACGCGGTGCGCTTGCGGGATCAGCAGTTGAGCAAACACCGAGGATACCAGAACCCAGAAGATTTTATCTTCGACAACAGCGGGGACTATATGTGGGCCGCAAGCGAGTGATTCGAACCTCTACCAAGTACCTAGAGACCGGTCCAGCAAACGCGGGCCGGTCTTTTTTTCGGAGTACAGCCGTATGAGCACGCCTATTGAGGGCAAAGTAGCCGCCATTATCGACGACACAACGCTGGTACTCAACGTCGGTAGCGAACAGGGCGTCCAAGAAGGCATGGCCTTTGCGATTTTCGCCTTGCACGGGGAGATCGCAGACCCAGACAGCGGGCAGTCGCTGGGCCGCTGGGAAGCGGTCAAGGCACGGGTGGTCGCCACCCACGTGCAGGAACGCCTGTGTACCGTGCGCGCACCGGTGGTTGGCGAGGCACCGGTGGTTGGCGATACCCGGCCTTTGAGCGCGATGATGGTCGAGCACTCAGTGGCTCGCGCCCCGGGCCAAGAGCAGTGGCAGCGGCTGGAGGTGCGGGGGGGCGATGTCCGAGGACGGCCTCAGAGTCAGCCCATCGCCGTGGGCGACGGAGCGCGGTCGCTAATGGCGACTGAGGATCCGAGCGAGGAAGTGGTCGAGGACGATGCGATTAAGTCCACCACTGAGGGCGATGCGAGCAAGCCGACGGTCGAGGACGATGCAGATAAGCCAGCGGCTGAGGATGATGCGAGTAAGCCTGCAACCGAGGACGATGCGAGTAAGTCCGCCGATTAGAGCCGCACTGACCGCGCTCTGCATCGGCGGATGTGCTTACTACTCGACCTCCGGTGGCCTGTTGGGCGGCATCCGTAGCATTGGCATCCCCGTGGCTGACAACCAGACCTCGGAGTTTGCCGTAGCCGAGCGTCTAACTGAACTCGCCGATTCTCTCTACACTGAAGACGGCCAGTTGCGGGTAGTTGATGAAGAGAGCGCCGATGCCCTCTTGCAACTGAACGTGATCTCGATTGAAGACCGCCCCCATACTTATACGACAGCCGAGCAGACCGAGCAGTACCGGTTTGCGGTCTTGGTGGCGGCCGAGCTGGTGAGGGTGGAGGATGGAGAGGTGTTGTTGACCTTGTCCGAGCTAGAGGGATGGGCAACCTATGACGCCGCGCTGGTCGAGGAAGAGGGGCGGGATCCAGCGATGGAGCGGGCGCTGGACATGGTGCTAGAGGAATTGGTGGACCGGACGACGGCGGGTTGGTAGTTAGTCCACGGCAAATCAATCGGCGTCCGTTTTTTTTCCTACTACAAAGATCGCTGCAACAATCAGGCATAGTCCCACGACCAAGCCAGTGGTCGGAGTCCAGAGCAGGGTGCTGCCCAAGTAGCCGCACAACCCGGCGACCGTCATAGTCGTCAGAGCGTAGGGTATCTGGGTGCGAACGTGGGCTAAGTGGTCGCAGGCCGCGGCAATGCTGGAGAGGACGGTGGTGTCGCTGATGGGGGAGCAATGGTCGCCGAAGATCGCGCCGTCCAATACCGCGGCGGCGACGAGGACCGTCAGCGCTAGTCCGCCCAAGTCGTAGGCTACTGGGATCATGGTCGGCAAGAGGACGGCCATGGTCGTCCACGAGGTGCCGATGGAGAAGGCTACCACTGCGGCGAGGAGGAAGACGAGGAGGGGAAGGAAGTGCGGGTCGAGGAAGCCGGAGAGCGCACCGACGATATAGGCCGAAGTCTCGACGGCCTCGCAGGTTTCCTTAATCGCCCAAGCCAAGATCAAAATCACCAGCGCATAGGAAAAGCCCGTAATGCCGCTCGCCCAAGTCTTGCCGACTTCCACTAGGCCGAGCGGGCGTCTGGGACTTGCTTCCTCGCGGCGGGTCAGGGCCAAGATCGCTGCCAGTACCGAGCCAGCTAAGGCGGAGAGGAACATCACTTTAGGCCCGTCGGCATGGGAAAAAACTTGGATCCAGTAGAGCCGGGCGAAAAAGCCGTGTTCGGCGCGAGCGGTCACCACTGCCGGTGCTTGGCTGGCGTCTAGGTGCATCCCGCCGAGGACGCCAGCTACCACGAGGAGGACGGGGCCTGCGGCCACGGCCCAATGGGCGCGAAGGCCGGGGTGTTCGGGAAGTTGGGAGGCGTCGCCGGTCATCGGGCGATCTCCCGGCGCGAGGACTTGGCCCGTTCGCCGGGCGCGCTGTTCGGCTTTGAGCATGGGGCCAAAATCGCGGCCGGCGACAGTGGAGCACAGCACGAAGGCGAGAGTTAGCAGGCAGTAGAAGCGGGCTGGCAGGGCGCGGAAGAACAACTCGTAGCCGGAAACCCCCGCACCGACTTGCTTCATCGCGCTGTCGAACAGCCCCACCTCAAAGCCGATCCAAGTGCTGACGACAGCGATGCCGGCCACGGGGGCGGCGGTGGAATCGACGAGAAAGGCCAGTTTTTCGCGCGAGATGCGGAAGCGGTCGGCGATGGGGCGCATGGTGGTGCCGACGACGAGTGTGTTGGCGTAATCGTCGAAGAAGACCGCCAGCCCCAACAGCGCGGTGGCCAGCCGAGCCGAGCGCACACCAGCGGCTCGGGCGACTAACAGGTCGGCGATGCCTCGGGTGCCTCCGGCTAGTGAGATGACGCGCACCATGCCGATGAGCGAGGCGGTGAAGCCGAGGATGAAGAGTTGGAAGGAGTCGCGCAGCGGGGTCCAGACAAAGTCTATGAGGGCACGTTCTAAGCCGCGGAATGGGATCGCGTAGAGTGGGACGTCTGTCGGCAGGGAGATGAATGCACCGCCGACGATTGCCAACCCTAGTCCCAAGATCAGGCGGCCGGTGGCGACGGCGATGAGGATGGCTGCGGCGGGCGGAAAAAGGCTCAGTCCGCTCGTTGCGCCTTGATCGGGCAGGAGCAGCGCGCCGAGCAGGGCCGCGCCGAGCGCTAGCACTAGGCGGAGAAAGGGAAAGGTGGAGCGCATCTTATAAGTCGTCCGAAAATTCCGAGTACGCTCCAAGCAACGTCATCCAGCATCTGTGCTCATCTGCGTTCATCTGCGGATACCTTGCTACCGGAGTTTTCAGCCAGCTTCTTAGTCGTCTTGCGGCGCAGCTTCGACCTCGCTGGTGGGGACGGTGGACATTTCCAGCTTAAAGGCCAGCAAATACATCATAAAACAGCCGATGATCCACCAGGCGATCTGCCATATCCACAGCGAGGGAATCCCCAAGGGCCAATGGGCGGGGTCGGTCTGATTGCCGAGGACGGCAAAGGGGCCGATGGCACAGAGGAACCAGACGATCGTCAAAATCCAGACCGGCGTTTTCCACTTCCTTTTGGCCGCAGGCAGGGCCGTGTGTTCTTTGAGGAAGTGGTGGTAGCGATCGCGGTGGGCCAGGTGGTTGGCTTCCTTGGGCTGGGTGAACAAACTGACGATGACGACCATGCCCATATTAAAGAGGATACCCCAACCGGCGCTGTGGAGTGTGAGCGGATAGCGGCCAATGCCGATGAGGCCGCCTAACTCGGTTATATAGGTGAAGGTAACGGCGATGAGTCCAGCGATGAGTCCGGCGACGATGGCCTTGGGGGTGAAGAAGCGGATGTAGCAGATGCCTAAAAGCGCCGGCCACATCTGGAATCCATAGGAAACAGCCAGTCCCCCGAGCAGGACGAGCAGGTCGCCGGAAGCTAGTCCGACTAGCAGGGCTAGGCTGACGACGACCGCCACAGTCAAGCGACCGACAAAGACTTGGGCCGAATGCGATGCTTCTTTATTGAAGAAATGGCGGTAGAGGTCGCGGGTGATAATGCCGCTGGCCGTGGACATATAGGCGGCCCCGGTCGATTGCATCGCGGCTAGCGCGCAAACGGCCAAAAGCCCCAAGAGGAAAGGGAAGCTGCCGGCTAAGGTGTCGATCAGGTAGGGAACCAAGTGGTCGGATGCGGGCAGGCCGAGGGGTTTAGTCCCGGGGACCAGTTCCATATCGAGCAGCCGGACGCCCAGTCCTTGGAAGGCCGTAAAAAAGAACAAGATGCCGCCGATGACCAGCGAAGAGGCGAAAACCTGTTGCCAGGGAAAAGGCCGAGGGTCGCGGTTGGCAAAAGCCCACATCGAAAAGGCCGGAGCCGACTGGATGCCCATCAAGGCGAACATATAGGTCAGGATCATCAAGCCGGTCCAAGGCCCGCCTTGGGCGTCGAAAAACAGGGTGCCGACTCGTTCGAAAAAGGAGTCTGACTCCGGCCGGGTCGGAATGGCGACCATATCGGGTTTTTGCTGGGCGAGGCCGACCAGCCCCCCCTTGAAAGCCGTCCAGCCGCCGACCAAGTCGAGGGCAATAAAGCCGAGGACGACGATGCCAAACGCCAAGAGGATGCACTGGGCGCAGTCCACGTAGGCGACCGAGCGCAATCCGCCGGATGCTACGTAGATAAAGACGATGACCGAAAGCACAATCGCCCCACCTTCGACCGAGTGGATGAAGGTGCCCTCCAGCGGCGTGCCAGTCGTCAGACGATTGAAAAGCAGTCCCGATGCCTTGAGCTGGATGCCGAGATAGGGTACGCTGAAGACGAGCGCGACGATGACGGTGAGGAAACGCATCGCATCCGTGCGATAGTAGTCGCTGAACATCTCGCCCGGCGTGATATAGCCAAAACGCTGGCCCAAAAGCCACTGGCGCTTGAGGAACAACACCCCGGTGAAGGGGATGGTGATGGCGTAGAAGGAGGCAAAGGCGTAGGGCAGGCCGACGTTGTAGATGGTGCCGGGGTGGCCGACAAAGGTCCAGCCGCTAAAGGAGGTGGCGGTGGCGGCCAGCACGAAGACCCACAGGCCGATGCCGCGACCGGCGATAAAGTAATCCGATGCCGTCTTGGCCCGGCGGGCTCCTTTGACGCCCCAGAAGATGCAGTACGACCAGTAGCCGACGGTAAAGAGCAGTAGCCAGACCAGCTTTTCCATGAGTTAATCGGAAAGTTCCAGCCCCAAGTTGAAGATCATGTTGGTGACTTTCCACGAGCCGGAGCGGCGGCTCAACGTCCAGAACACGTAGCGTTCCTGGTGGTGTTTGGCTGGTCCTTTGACGTGCTCGACGGCCACGTTTTCGCGCGTGACGGCCAATGCTTCGTCGCCGGCAGGGCCTATAGCTGTGTGGAGTACTTTGCGGTCGAGGTCGTACTGCACATAGGGCAGCCGCTTGTCGAGCCACTTTTCCAGTTCCTCGCTGCCGCTGAAGGCGATTTTGTAGGAGGCTGGCTTGAAAGTGCCCAAGGCTTCGTAGCCAGTGAAGTTGGCGTCGAAGAAGCCGAGGATGCCGCTGCCGGCCTCCCACGCTTGGCTTTCGCGCTGCAACAGTTCGGCTATCTCGCCGTTGGCGGGTGTGCCCGCCGCGGGCAAGAGCGTGTCGCCCAAATCCGCGACCATGCCCGTAGCCAGCCAGTCGTCCTCTTCCTTGAGAAAGGTCCAAAAGCGGTGGACGACAACCGGCGTGGGCTCGCTGGTCTGGCGATCGACGACGCGCCCGGAGTCCACGCTGGTGGCAATGGCGTGGGTTGTGCGCACTGCGATAAAGGGAACCGTGCGCGTGACCTCGTAGCGCTGGGCGCTGAGGTTCTCCGCTAGCTGGCTGGCGAACGCATCGCGGTTTTCGTGCAGAACCGTCCAGGCGCGCGGGTCGCCGTTGGCGTGGCCCTGATAGGCGACGAAGTTCGGATGGTACGCCTTGAGGGCCAGTTCGGTATCGGCGCGGCGATATCCGGAGATGTCGTTGGCGAGGGCTTGGCGGATGAGGAGGGTCTCGGGCGTTTCGCCAGCGCGGCTGGGAGCGGCAAATGGCGGCAGGGCCAAGAGGACGAACAACAGGCAGAGTGCATTTTTTTGCATAGCGCGAAACAGGGGGTTAGGGTCAACTCGATCCGAGCTGACCTAAGGCCCACTCGGCGTAGTAGGAAACGGTGGCGTCGCTGTCGCGGCGCAATTTTTCGAGCAGGGCGCGGCTTTGGTCGCCGCCGATGTGGCCGAGGGCAATAGCGGCATTGGCGCGCACGTCGGCGACTTCGTCCGCGGTGGCTGCGAGCAGGGCGCTGAGGGCGGATTGCACGCGCGCTTGACCTAGAACTTGCGCTGCGCCTGCGCGGGAGAGCGGATCCTCATCGCCGAGGGCAGCTATGAGTTGTGCTTCGACTGCGCCGGATTGTTGTTGGACATTGGTGAGGAACTTGACGGCATTGGCGCGGAGGATGGAGTCGGTGTTGCGCAGGGCCTCAAAGAGAAACTCGATGCCTTGGCTGCGCCCCATAGTGGCCAGGGCGGCGGCCGTACTAAAGCGCACCTGATTGCTGGGGTCTTCCAACAGGTCGGCTAGGGCGGCCGCTGCGCCTTCGTCGCCGATGTAGCCGAGGGCTTGCGCGGCGCGCTGGCGGTGGACTGGCTCCTCGGCCTCTAGCTGGGCGACGAGTTGGTCTTTGACCTTGGCTATCACCGAGCGCAGCGCAGTTTGGTGAGGACCGGCGCGGCTGCTTAGTTCCACGAGCAGGGGAACGCCGAAGTAGCCGGATTCCTCTAGCCCTTGCAGGGCGGTTTGGGCTAACTCTGGGTCGCTGCTGGCTAGGGCTGCCTCGATTTCACTGGTGCCGAGTTCGTCGTCCATCTTGAGCAGGGCAATGGCCGCGTGGATGCGGATGATGGGATCTTCGTCTTCAAGTTGGACTTTGGCTGCATCCACGCCCGCTTGGACGTAGCCGACTTGGCCCATGGCCCACAGGCAGGCGATGCGCTCGCGGTCCGTGTAAGCGATGGTGATCCGGTCCTTGAGCGCGGCCGTGGCTCCGCGCGGCTTGATGTGGCCGAGGGCTCGGGCGCAGCCGATGCGGAGTTTTTCCTGTTCGTCGCGGAACTCGCGGTAGTTCTCGCCGAGGTACAGGTCGGGGTTGAGGCGGGCGATGAGCTGGCGGGCGGCTGGCCGGCCAATGGCGGCTAATTCGTCGATGGATTGCTGATAGGCGGGCGAATCCACCGGATTGGCGGCCATCTGTTCTAGGAGTTCGACGACCTGCTCTTCAGTGGTGCTACAGGCGCTGAGGCCCAGTAGAAGCAGACAGGTTAGGCGCTTGGCGATCATGGTCTATGGCGGGTTAGAGGTGGCAGAATGCGGATAAGGTAAGCCGTGAGACGCCATAAATCAATTCTTGGGTGCTGCATCTGCATCGCGCTCTTGCTGTCCTTCTGCTACGACAAATACCTGAGGCGTCGTCCAAGTCACTGTATGGTTGGCTAAATTCTGCTCAAAGAACCTGCGCACCTGCCGCAGTTCGTCTGCGTCGAGATGCTGAGTCAGGTGGTGGGCGTACGTGTGTCGTTTCTCGCCGCCGGGGTTGAACCAGTGTGCGAGATGGCGCGGCTCGATGTGGCGCTGCGACTGGACCTCTTCCACCCGCACCTGCACCGCAGCAAAGCCCGCGACCGAGAACATTTGCTTGAGATCCGCAGCATCCCAGTTGACGCGTGGGTTGTCGGGCGCGGTGTAGATGGCCTCTTCGGCGGCGACGAGGCGCTCGCCTAGGTCGCCGAGTTGCTGTAAGTCGAGCAGTTGGTACAGACGCTGGGATCGGCGCGAGAGGGTCTCGACCAAGCTGACGCGGCCCTGTGGGGCGAGATAGCGATAGAGGGCCGCGATGACTTCGGCCTTATGCGCTAGCGCTCCGATGGCGTTGCGCCCTACGATGGCGTCAAAGAGGATGTCGGGATTGTGGTCGGCGAGTTGGTCGGCGAGGGTGGCGATCGGGCCTTGCAGTACTTGGGGACGCTCGATTTCAGCTAGGTGCTCGGCAATTTCGTGCAGGGCTACGGCCGCGATCTTGTCGCTGGTATGCGCCCAGACGCCGCCTTCGGGCACGCGCCGCAGGGCTTCCCACGTGAGCAGGCCCGTGCCGGCTTCCAAGTCTAGGACGAGGTGGTGACGCGCAAGCGCGAGCGGGGCGAAGAGGCGTTGGCGCGTGCGCTCTAGTTGGGTGCCAACATCGCCGCTGGCGCGCTTGAGCCA
>JAJEEZ010000192.1:0-9110 GCA_022820705.1 Candidatus Latescibacterota bacterium
TTTCAATGACGACGGTAGTCCAACCGACGGATTGACTGCTTTCGGCGTCGATCACGTGACCGGCTAGCGAACCAGTCTGGTCGCCCCAAGCGGAACTTACTGCTAGGCCGAGTACAGGGGCGAACCTCAAAAGCAGCCGGGACCAGATTCTACGGCTTGCGTTTTTTATCTGTCGGCTATCCAGTTGCGCTTGACATAAGTGCACGGGACCGGAGTTTGCGTCCGGTCCCGCGTCGCTTTTACCTATGAAAGCCGCAGCAGATCTAACCACTTTACCCTTCATCATCGTGCTCGTCGTGTTCCTCACCGGGTCCGTCTTCGCTGACGTGGATTTCAATCTCCGGCGAGACGAAATCGGTGTGGTCTCCGTGGTTGATCTTGATGCGGATGGTAGTCTCGCCTTCCTCTAAGCCGAGGCTGTGAAAAGCCCAAGCACCATCCTCGGCGTGATGCTCGACTTCGGCGATGCTCTCGTCGGCAATTTCCCAACCGAGGGCATATTCATCGTCTTCGTCTGGGGTGAAGAGATCGCCGTCTTCGGCGATAAAGCGCACGGAAAGCAGAGCGGTTTCCTTGCCGTGGCCAACCTCAATCTCGCCGGTCACATCACCGCTTTCAACGCGGACGATTTCAGTGCCGCTATCGCGCACGATCAGGCCGATGGCCTCGGCATGGTCATCATGGTGGTCAGGATCGACGGGATTATCGTCGTCGCCGCAGCTAACAACAAAGAGGGCCAAGGCGAAAATGCTCAACGCAGACATACTTCTTTTAAGCATGGTGCTAGTCTCCAATGGTTTGACCGTCCACGCGCAATTCACCTAAGGCGTTGTGCGCAGAACGGGAATTTAATGGTACGCGAATTGGATCTGGAGAGAGGCACCCACGCACTAAGAGGCTGTCTGAAAACTCGCGTCAGGCCGTTAGGTCCTAGGATGGAGGGCGTCTCGCCCCCCACCATGCGAGGGCAACCCAAGCCATCTATGGGCCGCAGAGGACCGCACGAGGGGTTTTCAGACCGCTTCTAAGGCAGTTTACCAGCGTGGATGCACTAGCACCGGGGCGGGCCTCGGTTGAGATGGGTAAAGCGAGGAGAAAAAAGGGGTAACGGTACTGTGCGCAGAGCGGACGGCTTTGACTCAGAGGCATTCAGCGCCACGAGCGCGAGCGCCAAGCCCCCAAAAAGGAGCGACAGGCTGCTCTGCAACAGGCAAGCCGGACAGTTCTCAGGCTCGACGTGGCTCTCGTGGCAAAGCTGGTGGCCAAAGGGTAGGCCGCCGCTTACAGCCGCAAAGAGCACGGTCAGCGCTAGCAGAGCCAGCGAGGACGCCGAGCCTATCGAGATGTCCGTTCTGCGCGTTAGCATGATCTTTGATTTTAGTGGTTTAGCAAAAAAACGCAACTTCAACCCCCAGCGGACTTGCCCTTTTTAGGCACTGTCCACTCGACGAATTGGCCGCTTTCTGCGTCGATCACGTGACCGGCTAGAGCGCCAGTCGCGTGATCGTCACCAGAGGCTGATCCCACCGCTAAGCTAAAAAGGAAAAGAGATATGAAGGCGTAGCGGCGCAAGCATAGCCTTCCTCGTCGTGGTCCTCATCGGCGTGGGAATCCTCAGAGCCAGGACCGCCCTCTTCGACGTGGATTTCGATTTCCTTAGAGACGAAATCGGCGTGGCCATCGTGGCTGATTTTGATGAGGATGGTAGTCTGGCCTTCCTCCAAACCGACGATGTGAAAAGCCCAAGCGCCGTCTTCCTCGTGATGTTCGACTTCGGCGATGCTCTCGTCGGCAATTTCCCAGTCGAGGGCGAAGCCTTCGTCTGCGTCTGGGGTGAAGAGGTCGCCGTCTTCGGCGATAAAGCGCACGGACAGCAGGGCCGTTTCCAAGCCGTGGCCTACTTCGATTTCACCTTCGACTTCGCCGTTTTCGTAGCGGACGATCTCCTCGCCGCTGTTGCGAATAATCAGGCCGACGGCCTCGGCGTGTTCTTCTTCGTGCTCGGTATCAACGGGGTTGTCGTCGTCGCCGCAGCCAGCGATAAAGAGGGCTAGGGCGAAGATACTCAACGCGGATATGCTTTTAAACATGGTGCTAGTCTCCAATGGTTTGACCGTCCACGCGCACACTTATAGGCGTTGCGCACGGACAGGAGTTTAATGGTACGCGAAATGGATATGGAGAGGGCACCCACGCACTAAGGCGGTTTACCAGCGTGGATGCACTAGCACCGGGGCGGGCCTCGGTTGAGATGAGTAAAGCGAGGGGTAAAAAGGGGTAATGGTACTGTGCGCGGCGCGGACGGGCTTGACTCAGAGACATTCATCACCACGAGCACGAGCACCAAGCTCCCAAAAAGGAGCGATAGGCTGCTCTGCAACAGGTAAGCCGGGCAGTTCTCAGGCTCGACGAGGCTATCGTGGAAAAGCTGGTGG
This sequence comes from Candidatus Latescibacterota bacterium, assembly GCA_022820705.1. Classification (GTDB taxonomy): domain Bacteria; phylum Latescibacterota; class UBA2968; order UBA8231; family UBA8231. The sequence continues at coordinate 2,436 of JAJEEZ010000192.1, forward strand.
CTGAAGGGTAGGCCGCCGATTACAGCGACAAAGATCACTGTCAGCACCAGCAGAGCCAGCGAGTACGCCGAGCACATCGAGATGTCCGTTTTGCGCGTTAGCATGACTTTGGATTTTAGTATAGTGTTCCCCCTCAAAAAAGCAAATTCAAAAAAGTTCGGGCAGTAAAATTTAGTGAAAGAGCAGCTACCGGGGTTTAGCAACACCTGTTTTTTGTTATAGTTCAATAGTTGCACGTAACGATTCCAGAAGGTTGCGCCTACTCAGAATGTTTCACAGGAGGGACGAAATGACTTCCAATGAACCTGAAGATGGGCTTGCGCACATGGAACCGAAAAAACGGCTAGCTATTCAGTCAGAGTTCGTTCGTTGGCTTATCGTTGCAGCGTCTATATACGTGCTGCTCGTGGCCGTTGGCCTGATCGGCAAGGGCTTTCGCATGGAATTCGGCGATGCGGAGGGCGTCGAATCCCTATTCGCACTTGCGACGAACCCGTTCGTCGGCCTGGTTCTCGGCATACTGGCGACTGCATTGCTCCAATCTTCCAGCACCGTTACATCCATCATCGTCGGCCTTGTCGCGGGGGGAATGCCCATCGCCATGGCGATACCCATGGTAATGGGGGCCAATGTCGGGACGACGATTACCAATACGCTCGTCAGTTTCGGTCACGTGGGTCGATCGGGAGAGTTCCGCAATGCGTTTGCGGCCGCCACCGTACACGATTTTTTCAATCTTCTGAGCATCCTGATATTTCTGCCGTTGGAATTGGCATTCGGTTTCCTTGAAAAACTGAGCGGCGTGTTGACCCATATCATTGAGAACATCGGGTCTGTTGATGCAGGGGGAAAGGGCATAGTCAAGGTCGTCATCGGTTTCGGTACTGGGCTTGTAGAGTCTCTGACGTCATCGCTCCCCGACGTGTGGGAGGGCCTGGTTCTGATCGTCGCAGGAATCGCGCTCATTCTGCTCTCGATCATGTATCTTGGAACTGCGCTGAAAAGCGTATTCGTAGGTAGGGCCCAGAAGCTCCTGCAGACAGCCATCGGCAAGGGGCCGATAACCGGCATATTTTCCGGCACTGTCGTTACAGTGCTCGTGCAGTCGTCCTCGACCACCACAAGCCTCATCGTGCCTTTGGCAGGGTCAGGCGTGATCGGGCTTCGTCATGTTTACCCGTTCACGCTCGGTGCCAACATCGGGACGACGATCACCGCGCTCCTCGCCGCGACCGCGATCACGGGCGCTACCCATGCCGTCGCGCACCAGATCGCGATTGCGCACTTTCTCTACAATCTGCTTGGCGTTATTGTCATCTATGGCGTCCCTTGGCTGCGGGAGATTCCGCTCGCGGGAGCCGAGTGGATTGCAAGGCTGGGAAGTGAACGGAAATGGTTGGCCATCATCTACATTCTCGGTGCATTTTTCGGCATTCCGGGAGCACTCGTGTTTGCCAGTGCATGGCTGTCCTGAGCACCGCATGCAAAATAAGGCCCTTATTTGGTAAGGGAGTACCCATGTTTGCCGCTAAATCACCTAACAGGTACATCCTCCCATTCCTGCTGCTAGCCCTTTCAGAAGGGCTGATTCCTCTGGAACGCGCACATGCCGAGGCCATGTCGCGGCTGGAGGCTATCCGCTTGGTCGTCGAGCGCAACCCACAAGTGGAAGCCGCCCGCAATGCCTATGAGGCCGCCCGGGCCCGGGCACTACAAGCCGGTGCCCTACCCGACCCAGAGTTGGAGTTCGAGTTCGAAGAGGTCCCCGGGTTGAGTAGCTTGGGCCATTATGGCGAGCGCACTATCGAACTCAGCCAACGGGTTGAATTGCCCCTGAAGTGGTGGCACCGCCTCCAAGCCGGTCGCCAGCACGCCGAAGCGACTCGTCTCGCCGTCTTCGAGATGACCAAGCTCGATATAAGCCTACAGGCAAAGCAGGCTTATGACCGGATCGCCCTGCAAAAGTCCCTACTCCATCATGCCCGTCAAGACCTCGGCTTGGCACAGAGCATTCTGCGCCAAGCCAACATCCGTTTCGAGGCAGGCGATGTGCCCCAATTGGACGTCATGCGGGCCAGCGTCGAGGTCGGCCGGGCCACCAATCGCTTGACTGCGGCGAAAAACAATCTATCTGTGGCCAAGACCGCGCTCAATGCCCTTCTAGCCCGACCACTGCAAACCCCATTCTCAATAGCCGACAGTTTGGTCTATCAGCCTGTTGAGACCGATCTCGATCCATTGACCTCAGCCGCCCTAAAGCAACGGCCCGATTTGGCGGGGACCGAGCTGCAGCTAAAAGCCCTACAGAGCCAGCAAGCCGCGGCAACTGCGGCCTATTGGCCGGATCTGAATGTGGGTTTGGGTCGCCAACGGCGGCATGAAGCTGGAGGCCACGAGGAGGATTCTTGGCAAGTGCGTTTCGGCCTAGAGTTGCCACTATGGGCCTTTTCTCGCCAGCGCGGCGAACGCACCGCAGCCAAAGCCGAAGCGAACAAGGTTGCAGCCGAACGGGACGCGGTGCGCTATCAAGTCCTTTTGGAAACAGAACAGGCCTATTTGGACCTCAAGACCGCCGAAGAACAGGTAGCCTTATTCCAAGGCCAGATTCTACCCGAAGCAAAACGGGCATTCGAGGTGGCCGGTCGCAGCTACGACGAAGGCAAATTGACTTACCTAGAACTGCTCGAAACCCAGCGCACTTGGATCGAGACGCAGATAGAATACGCCCATGCCCTGTTTGCGTATCGCGCGACCACGGCTGCGTTGGAACGGGCCATCGCTGGTCCCCTGTCCGCTAATTCTGGAGAATGAGAATGCGTATCTATACGACGAGCTGGGGAATTATTGGTCTGCTGATAGCTCTCTTCGCGCTAGGAGATAGTACGGCCTTTTCTTCCTGGAACCAGCCGGTTTGGGCTGCTGAGGAGGATCACGACGAGGAGGAGGAAGACCACGCCGAAGAAGAAGGGCTGCGGCTGAGCTCGGCAGAACGGGCCGAATTTGGCATCGAGGTCGCCCAAGCCGCGGCGGGCCAGTTGGCAATTCAAGTGAATACGCCCGGCGAAGTGCAAGTCAATCCCAATTTGCTGGCCCACATCGTGCCGCGCGTCCCGGGGGTAGCTCGCCAGATCCACGCCAATATCGGCGATCAAGTGGAGCAGAATCAAGTGCTGGCCGTACTGGAAAGCCAAGAGCTATCCGAAATGAAATCGGCCTATTTAGTGTCCCAGGAACGCTTAGCACTCGCCCAAGCAACCTTTGACCGAGAAGAAACGCTGTGGAACCAAGCCATCTCTTCGGAGCGAGTTTTTCTCGAGGCCAAAACCAAGCTGGCCGAAGCGCGCATTGAACTACGCGTAGCCGAACAAAAGCTCCTCGGGCTGGGTTTTTCAGCCGCCGACCTCAAAAAGCTATCCTTCGACAGCGACACCCGCTTTACCCACTACGAAATAAGGGCTCCCTTCAGCGGCACTATCATCTACCAACACATAACCCAAGGCGAGGTGCTCAAGGACGATTCCGAAGCCTTCATCGTCGCCGACCTCCGCTCGGTGTGGGTCTTGTTGACAGCTTATCAGAAAGACCTGCCCTTCCTCCGCGTCGGCCAACCTGTCCACATCCAATCCAGCCAAGGCGGCCCAGAGACGACGGGGACTGTGGATTATATCAGCCCCATCATAAACGAGGCGCTGCGGACGGCTTCGATCCGCGTGGCGCTCTCCAACCCAGACGGCCAATGGCGGCCCGGCTCCTTTGTCACAGCCACGATTGATATAGAGGGCGTCGAAGTACCTCTCTTAGTGCCCCGCTCAGCGATCCAAATGATGGAAGACCACTCCGTCGTCTTTGTCGAGACCGACGAGGGGTTTGTGCCCCAACCCGTCCAAGTCGGCCGCACCAACCCCACCCACGCCGAAATCCTCGACGGGCTAGAGGCGGGACAGCCTTACGTCGCCCAAGGTGCCTTCATCCTGAAAGCTCAGTTGGCCAAAGGCGCTTTCGGGGATGGCCACGCCCATTAATCAGCGGAGAGGATAGACATAGATGATAGATCGCATTATTCAGCTAGCGTTGAACAATCGGTTACTCATGCTGGTTTTGGGAGGTGTGGTCGTGGTGAGCGGTTACTACAGCTATCGGCAGTTGCCTGTCGATGCCTTTCCTGATGTCTCGCCCAACCTAGTCCAGGTCTTCACCGTCACCGAAGGCCTAGCTCCCGAAGAAATTGAAACCTATGTCACCTATCCCATCGAGACGGTGATGAACGGCCTGCCGAGCATCGAGAACATCCGCTCCGTGTCCAATTTCGGTCTCTCAGTTGTCAACATCTACTTTGCAGACGGAATAGATATCTACTTTGCCCGCCAGTTGGTCAACGAACGACTCCAGGAGGCGCGGGAACAGATCCCGGAAGGCTTTGGCGAACCCGAATTGGGGCCGATTTCGACCGGCATGGGATTGGTCCTGTTCTACTATCTCGAAGACGCGACCGGCGAGCACTCGCTCGAAGAGCTACGCACAATCCAAGATTGGCTAGTCAAATTCCACCTGCAAACCGTGCCCGGCGTCACCGAGATTTTGGGCATCGGCGGCTATGAGAAACAGTTTCACGTCGTAGTTGATCCCCACGCCTTGCTGCGCTACGGAGTGACGGTACACAACGTCATCGAACAAATCGAAGCCAACAATCTCAACGTCGGTGCTCAGTTCATTGAAAAGGACGCCGAGGAATACGTCGTGCGCTCGGTGGGTCTGGCCTCTACGGTCGAGGACATCGAAAACATCGTCATCAAAGCCGCCGATGGAACGCCCATCTTTCTCAACCAAGTAGCCGAGGTGGGCATTGGCGGGGCCATCCGGCGCGGCGTGCAGACCCGCAACGGCGTGGAAGAAGTAGTGGCCGGCATGGTGATAAAGCTCTTCGGCACCAATTCCTCGACCGTGATCGAGCAGGTCGAAGCCAAGATGGAAGAGATCAATCGCATTTTGCCCGCCGGGGTGCGCCTAGTGCCCTACTACGAGCAAAAGACCCTAGTGGCCGCCTGCGTGGCCACGGTCACCAATGCCTTGATTCAGGGTATAGTCCTAGTCACACTCGTGTTGGTCCTCTTCATGGGCAGCGTCCGGCCCAGCCTAGTGGTGGCCCTGTCCATCCCCTTTTCGGTGTTGTTCGCCACCCTCGGCATGCACTACTTCGGCCTCTCCGCCAACCTCATGTCTCTCGGCGGCCTAGCCATCGCCATCGGCATGATGGTGGACGGCACCATCGTCGTGGTCGAAAACGTGGACCGCATCCTGCGGCAGGCCGAACCGGACGAGGGACGCATCCAAGTCGTAGCCCGCGCCTGTGTGGAAGTGGGCCGTCCCATTGTATTTGCCATCGTCATCATCATTCTCGTGTTCCTACCCTTGTTCACCCTGCAAGGAGTAGAGGGCAAAACGTTCCGCCCCCTCGCCTACACTGTGGCTATGGCCATGTTGGGGTCATTGATTTTTGCCCTGTTTCTGGCCCCGGTGTTGTCGAACCTGCTGCTGCGAGCACCAAAATCTACGGACTCAGGCACCCAAGCCAGCGAAGGCTGGATGATGCGCCGCTTGGTCGCCGCTTATCGCCCCATTGTCACGCGCTTCGTCGCCCACCGCTTCTGGGCACTCGGCTCAGCGGGCGGCCTCCTACTCATCGGAGTGTTGATTTTTCCGCGCCTTGGGTCGGAGTTTACCCCGGCCTTACAGGAGGGCACCATGGTCCTGCGGCTGACCATGGCTCCGTCCATCTCGCTCAAGGAAAGCACTCGCATCACCATGCTGGTCGAGCGCCGTCTGTTGCAGATCCCCGAAGTTACCGGCGCGGTTTCGCGCATTGGTCGCGGCGAAGTTGGCGCTCATACCGATCCCATCAACAGCGCCGAGATGTTTCTCCTGCTCAAACCCAAGGATCAGTGGCGCGAGGCCCGCGACCAAGAAGAGCTGCGCGAGATCATTCGCGCCGAATTGGGGGAAGTTCCCGGTGTGCTGACCAACTTCACTCAACCCATTGCCATGACTGTGGATGAGCTGCTCGAAGGGGTGCGAGCTGAACTGGCGGTCAAGCTCTTTGGCGACGATCTAGACGTGTTAAAACAAAAGGCCGACGAGATCGCCCAAGTGGTCAACTCAGTTACTGGAGCCGCCGATGTCCAAGTGGATCAAATCAGCGGCACGCCCCAGTTACTCATCCGGGTGGACCGGCAGACCATTGCCCGGTACGGCGTCAACGTGGCCGATGTGCAAAAGGTGGTGCAGGCGGCTGTAGGCGGCGAGACAGTAGGACAAGTATTCGAAGGAACGCGCCGTTTCGACATTGTGGTGCGCTTTTCCCCGCAATTCCGCAGCAGCGCCGAGGACATTGCCCAAATCCTGATCCAGTCCCCCCAAGGCGTCCAACTCCCTCTCGTTCAGCTAGCCCAGATCGAAGAAGTGGTCGGGCCGCGCCAGATCACCCGCGAAAAGAGCCAGCGCTTCATCACAGTTCAGTGCAATGTCACCGACCGGGACATTGGCTCCTTTGTCGCAGACGCGCAACAGGCCATCGCCGACCAAGTGGACCTGCCGCCGGGCTATCTGGTAACTTGGGGCGGCCAATTCCGCCTGCAGCAAGAAGCCAACAAGCGGCTGGCCATTGTCGTGCCCATCACT
>JAJEEZ010000432.1:0-4673 GCA_022820705.1 Candidatus Latescibacterota bacterium
CACGACCAACGATAATACCGACGCTTGGTTCACTGGCTTCACCCCAGACTTAATCGCCAGCGTCTGGGTGGGGTTCGACGACCGCCGCACTCATAAGCTGGTGGATACGCGCGGGGTGCAAATCACCGGCGGCACCGGTGCCGTGCCCATCTGGACGGACTTTATGATCGCCATAAACGAGGGGCGGCCGGAAAAGGATTTTGACGTGCCCGAGGCCGTGATGATCTACAGCGTGGATCCCCTCACCGGCGAGGTGAGTTCAGACCCCAACAAGGACGGAGTTGAGCCGTTGTCTGTGGCCTTGCGCCGAAGCGAGCGGCCCAACTCAAACCTCGATTAGCAGACTGCGGTCAAAACCTCGCTCACTCGCCGCGCCACAACGTCTTCCTCGCCCGGCTCCATCATATAGGGATTGATCCCAAAGCCGCTCTCGTGGGCGGCGATCTCGATTCGCGGCTGGCCAGCCGATAGTTGGCGCGCTAGTTCGTTACCACTGATGGCTAGCTGGTCTCGATCCCAGCGCACCGCCAAGTTCGGCGCAACATTCGAGCGCCCAGGCTGATTGACTTGCGTCGCCACCGAAGGAAACGGCTCCACTGCCGCCGCTATCACGGCCAAGCGCCGCTCCCACTCCCGCCATTCGGCTGCGTGGTCGCGCACCACCCACTGCTCCACCGCGGCTAACAGCCCCATGATTTCTTCCTTACCCGCCTTCATCGGCCTCCCTAGCGCGTGGTGCGGTGCCCCGTTGAGGAAGGCCGCCTGCAACAATTCCTTGCGCCCCAAAACCAAACCCGACGCCTGCGGCCCGCGCAAACACTTGCCGCCCGAATAGGCCACTGCATCGGCTCCCTGCTCCAGATACCAGTTGGGCACATCCGGCCGCTCGGCCGCGGCATCGACAAACGTCGGCACGCCATGTCGCTGCCCGGCCGCTGCCATATCCGCCACCGAGATCTGGCCCCGCTCGGCCGCATCGCCAAACACCAACAGCATGGCCGTGCGGTCCGACAGCGCCGCCTCTATATCGGCGCGCGTCTCGACCTCGACTATTTCGACGCCGACCATGCGTACGGCGTGATCGTACACGTGGCGGTGGCTCGGCTGGACGAGGACTTGGTTTTTCATGCCCGTAGCATCGGGCAACCGCGCCATTTTCTCCCGATCCGTACCGGCCACACAAGCGGCCGTAACTTGGCACAACGCCGCAGCGCAACCATTAGTAATCAGCCCCCACTCGCACTGCATCAGCTCGCCGATGCGCGTCCCGACGGCCTCCATCAGCTCGTCGAGGTGGACGTATTGCTTGGAGGCTTCGACCATAGCCTGCCGCACTTCGGGCAAAATCAACGAACCGCTGATGATCGTAAAGGTCCCTCGGCAGTTGATCAGGGGACGGACGCCGAGGCTTTCGTAGGTTGGATATGCTAGGGCATCACTCATTAGGAGTCCTTTCTATAGAAACGCCAGCCGATTGACCTATCTATGCTCTTGGTTGCCTTTAATAGCTCAAAACAAATCGTCCGCATAGCCCGACAAATAATACTCCAGCGCCGCCATCCCCGCGCTAGTATTCATGCTGGCTCCTTCGTGCGCGAGGGCACCACCCAAGGCGTGCAACACGCGGAACAAGTGCGGTGCTCGGCACTGCTCGCCCATCTGACCGATGCGCACGATGTCGAGACCAAAGGCCCCAGAGATTTCGACGTGAAAGCGATTCGACATATCAGCCCGCACCCGAGCGCTATCTACCCCAGCGGGCACTTGGATTGCCACCACCGAATTGAGGCGAATGCGACGCGGCGCGTTCAGCACGAGGCCCATCTTCTCGATGCCAGCTTGCAGCGCCAGCGACGAGTGCCGATGCCGCGCAAAGCGGCGCTCCAGCGTCTCCTCGCAGACCAGCCGCAGGGCCTCGTGCAACGCCAACAGCCCTGAGACCGGGGCCGTGTAGTGGTACTGGTGTTGCTGCCAAAAGTTTTCTGCCCGCAGTGCGTCCAAACACCAGTGCGGCTTAGGACCGGGATGCTGTTGCACCTGCTCCCAAGCCGCGTCGGAAAAGGCAATCAGCGCCACACCGGGTAGCGCAGACAGCCCTTTCTGACTGCCCGTGATAACCACGTCAACACCCCAAGCGTCCTTTTCCAACGGCATGGTGCTCAACGTGCAGACCGCATCGACGACCGCCAGCGCCCCGTGCTCGCGGCACAAGCGGGCAATCGCCGGCAGCTCGGTCGTGCAAACGCCGCTGGAGGTCTCGCCCTGCACCATCGTCACCACGTCGTACTGCTGGCTCTTGAGGTACTCCTCAACGCGCTCAGCGCAGACAGCTTGCCCTTCCGGCACAGCCAGCACTTCGACCTCCGCGCCCACGCCAGCCGCCATCTCGGCAAAGCGCCCGCTAAACCACCCATTTTGCAGCACCAAGGCGCGACGACCCGGCCACAGCAGATTGCCCATCGCCATCTCCATGGCTGCCGACGCCGGTCCCCCAATTCCCAAGATGTGCTTATCGGTCGTCTGAAAGGCATAGCCAGCTAACTGCTTGATGTGCTCCACTAGCTGATCCATCGTCGGCCCCAAGTGGTTGATAACCATGCCACCCGCCCGCGCAACCTCCGCCTCCACCGGTACCGGCCCAGCCCCCATCAACAGCAGTGGCTCGGCCGGCAGGAGCTGGTCCAGCGGTGGAAGCGAGGGGGGCTTTATGCCACTCGACTCTACATTCCCCATTCCTAATTCCTAATTCTCAATTTTTAATTTAGTAGTTAATCGCCTCGCCAAACGCCTGCCCAGCCGCTTCCATCACGGCCTCGGACAGCGTCGGATGGGCGTGAGAGGTCAGCAACAGCTCTTCATAGGTGGCTTCGAGCCGGAGGGCCAGCGTCAATTCAGCGATCAACTCCGTGGCCTCAGCTCCCAGAATGGCCCCGCCCAACAACTCACCGTAGCGCGCGTCAAAGACCAGCTTGACCAGCCCTTCAGTTTCCCCGGCCGCTTGCGCCTTGCCGCTGGCCGCAAACGGAAAGCGCCCGACCTTGACGTCGTACCCGGCTTCGCGCGCTTGGCTTTCGCTCAGGCCGACGCTGGCCACTTGCGGCTGGCAATAGATGCAGTTGGGCACTTGGCGCGGGTCCAAGGTGGGTCGGTCGCGGCCAGCTATAAACTCGACGGCCGCAATGCCTTCCTGCGCGGCCGCGTGCGCCAACAGCGGTGGGCCAGCCACGTCGCCAATCGCGTAAATGCCCTTGGCGCTAGTCTGCATCCGCTCATCGATCACAATCGCGCCGTCGCGGGTGCGAATGCCCAGCGCTTCCAATCCCAGTCCCTCGATATTGCCCTGGACCCCAGTGGCAACCAGTACTCGCTCCACTCTCCGCGTCTGCTTCTCGTCGCCAACCCGGTAGCGCAACGCGACCGCGCGCTTTTGTTTTTTAACCTCCTCGACCCGGGCTTCGGTCACCACTTCGATCCCCTGCCGCGTCAAGTTCTCGACCAGCCCCGCAGCGATCTCTTCGTCTTCGCGCGGCAAGACCTGGGGCAGAGCTTCCAACAGCAGCACCTTGCTGCCAAAGGCGCGATAGAAATAGGCGAATTCTACGCCAATAGCCCCGGCCCCGATGATGGCGAGAGACGCGGGCTGTTCGGCGACGATCATGGCCTCGCGGCTGGCGATGATCCGCTCGCCGTCGAATTCCACGCCCGGAATGGATTTGGGACGACCGCCAGTGGCCAGCACCACATGCGCGGCCTCCAGTTCAGCCACGACCTCGCCCTCGGCGTCCTCAACCGCAACTTGGCGGCTGGGCGTCAACCGGCCCCTGCCAGCGAACACCTCGACTTGGTTCTTCTGCATCAGATAGGCCACGCCTTTGGACAACTGCTCGGCTACTTGGCGGCTCCGGCTAATGACCGCATCCCAATCCACTACCGGCTTATCAACTCGTAGGCCGAACTCGTCGGCGCGCAAGAAAAGCTGGTACACTTCAGCTTGCTTGAGCAGAGCCTTGGTGGGAATGCAGCCCCAATTGAGACAGGTGCCGCCCAACTCAGCGTCTTCGATCAGCGCGGTTTTTAACCCCAACTGCCGTGCGCGAATGGCGGCTGAATACCCACCTGGGCCGCCGCCGATAACTGCCACATCATACGCTGCCATATTGCATTTTCTTTCTAAGGTTCGGACAAAGGAAGCCCCTAATCTAAAGGCAATTACCTCGGGCACAAATAGGACTGGCACCTACGGTGGCTGAAAATCATAAATATCCGCCTCAATTGCCCCGACCCGCGCCACCGTGTTTTATTATGGCAATCTTGCACGACTAAACGATTCGAGATGCGGTTCATCTTGTGAATCCAGCGGCGCACCTTAAATAAAGGCAATTCCAGTGATAAAAAAGCAAACCAGTCCCTCGGACACATTGACCATTTTCACCGACGGAGCCTGTTCGTTCAACCCAGGGCCAGGCGGCTGGGCAGCGCGGCTGCTCTATGGCGATGGCCGCGTCGTGGAGCTAGGCGGCTTCGTCCCGGAGACGACCAACAACCGCATGGAGTTGCAAGCAGCCATCGAAGGTCTCCGCGTCGCCCCGTCCGACGTCGCTATTACCCTCGTTACGGACAGCGAGTACCTGCGCAAGGGCATTACCTAGTGGATTCACGGCTGGAAGAAGCGG
>JAJEEZ010000658.1:0-2822 GCA_022820705.1 Candidatus Latescibacterota bacterium
TTGGGTGGTAAACACGGCATCCTGATGAAAAACTACATCTGTCGACGGCATCTTGGGCCGGACATGCGACACGGCATTGCAGGTAATTTCTGGACCGATGAACGGCTCAATCAGATCGACGAGGTTCTGGTTGCGCAAAAACTCAAAGGTGCCGCGCCGACGGGTTTCCCCGATGTCGGGACAGCCATCGACCTCGTCGCACTCTTCGGCGAGGCAGGCCAAGCGCCGCTCAAAAGGCTCGTTCTCGTAGAGGTTGGCGACCTTGCCTTGGGCGTGCAAATCGCGGGCGATTTCATCGACGATGATATTGTGATCCTCGATGAGCGGCGCGAGATCGTCGTCGGTAAGCCCTCCTTCGATGATGACGTATCCTTCTTCCGCAAAAAAGTCGAGCTGTTGGCTGGTTACTTTCACGTTTGACCTCCTGTTGTCCAAATTTCCCTTGTTATAGCAACTCTGAATGACTTGAACAATTCGAGCTGCGGATCATCGCGTTTCTACTATTCTGCGTTTATCTGCGTCCATCTGCGGATCGTCTATTGATAGGACTGCTATATAACGACTCGACCGACGGGAGACAAGACCCGTCGGCCAGCGCACCTCGACTTGTAAGAGTCTTGGCTTGCCCCTAGAATAAAAGCCGCATTTCCTCTCAAACAAAGACCATGGCATGTTTGCGCTAATTTTTTTATCGCTGCTCGGCTCGATCTACGGCTATTCGGGCTGGCGGCTCATCCCCTATCTCCCGCCGTCCACACAGATCGCTGCCGCATTGGCGCTAGTGCTCCTACTATTGACGCCCTTGTTGCTCTTTCGCCTGCGCTCCCGTCCGCATCTAACTTGGCTGACAGATCCCCTCTCTTGGATGGCCTATCTCGGCATGGGCTTTTTTACCGTCTGCTCGACGCTGCTGCTCCTGCGCGACATAGGAGGCCTGCTCCTCGGCCTATTCTATCCCATCGACGCAGTACTCAATGCCCGCATCGACTTGGCGACCTTTGCCCTAGCCTTGGTCGCGGTGAGCTACGGCTACTACCAAGCCCGCCGCACGCCAGCCGTCCGCCGCGTCGAGGTCCCTATCGCCAATCTCCCGCCCGCGCTAGTCGGGCTGCGCATCGTCCAGATCAGCGACCTCCACATCGGTCCGACCATCAAGGCCCCTTTTGTCGAGCGCGTCGTCGCCCGCGTCAACGAATTGCAACCCGACCTAATCGCCTTCACCGGCGACCTCGCCGACGGGCCGGTCGAACGACTCGCCCCCCATACAGCCGCCCTAGCCGAACTCACCGCGCCACTCGGAGTCTATTTTTGCACCGGCAACCACGAATACTACTCGGGCGTGGAAAGCTGGACTGAGCAGGCGCGCCGCCTCGGTTTCGACGTCCTGATCAACGAGCTACGCCAGATCGACTGCGACGGCGGGCGGATCGCCTTGGCCGGCACGACCGACTTCAGCGCCGGCGAGCTAGTCCCCGACCACGCATCAGACCCGGCCAAGGCCCTTGCCGCGAGCGACGGAGCCGACGTGCGCATCCTGCTCGCGCACCAGCCGCGCAGCATAGAGGCCGCCAGCCAAGCCGACTGCCACCTGCAACTGTCAGGCCACACCCACGGCGGCCAATTCATACCGTGGAAGTACGCCATTCCCCTGCAACAGCCCTATGTCGCGGGCCTGCACAAATTTCGCAACACTTGGATCTACGTCCACCGAGGCACTGGCTATTGGGGACCGCCGCTGCGGCTCGGTGCCCCTTCCGAAATCGCGGTACTTACGTTGAGCCGGGACGGGTCCATATGAAACCGCTTTTAAATCCCCTTGACACACTACGAATGACGCTTCTTATCTACCCTATCCATCCGCGCCCATCCCCTGGAGATGACCCATGCCTACCAATGCCCAAGCTGTCCCAGCCACAAACGGCCGCGCGGCCACCCAATTCCGCCTCATCGACTGCGACGTGCATCACACCCTGCCCAACGACAAAGCCCTCTTTCCCTATTTGCCGCGCCACTATGTCGAGCGGATTGAGGACTTCGGCTCCATGATGCCGCAGTTGGGCCATACCAATATGCCCAAACACGGCAACCGCCAAGAATTGTGGGAGGACCAAGAGACCAATCCAGCGGCCAATGTCGAAGTAGCACGCCAGAGACATCTCGACGAATACGCCATCGACGTGGCCGTGTTGACGGGTGGGCCGTACAGCGCGGCCGTGCATTCGGATTGCGATTATGCGGCGGCCTATTGCCGGGCCTTCAACGATTGGACCCTAGAGCACTGGGTGGGCGCGGACTCGCGCTTTAGATCCTCCATCCACATCGCCCCCCAAGACCCTCAGCTAGCCGTGGCGGAAATAGACCGCCTAGGCCCCAAGCCCGAGTGCGTCCAAGTGATGATGCCGGCTGGTTCGCGCCAGCCTTTTGGCCACCGCTTTTACCACCCCATCTACGAGGCATGTCAGCGCCACGGCCTGCCGCTGAGCATCCACTTCGGGGCCGAGGGAGCTGGCATTGCCGCACCGCCCACGGCCGCAGGGTATCCCTCGCACTACCTGGAAATGCGCATGGCCCGGCCGCAGATCGCCATGGCGCATACAGTCAGTTTCATCTGCGAAGGCGTCTTTGAAAAATTCCCCGATTTTCGCGTCCTCTTCGTCGAGCACGATGTGTTCTGGGTCCCGGGATTGATGTGGCACATGGATTCCGACTGGAAGGGCCTGCGCGATTATACGCCGTGGGTCAAACGCCTGCCCAGCGAGTACTTGCGGCAGCACATCCGCTTTGGCACCCAGCCCATGATCCAGCCGCCCACGCGCGACGAT
>JAJEEZ010000189.1:0-5914 GCA_022820705.1 Candidatus Latescibacterota bacterium
TCAGCGCGGGTTTTCTTGTTCCTGAAGCACGGTTAAGTCCGTCGCAGGGCGGCGCTGGAGTGCGGTACGGCTCATGTAGCTGAGAAAGGTCCAGCCGATGAAGATCCAGAACACGCGGCGCAGGCGGCGCGTAAGACCCAAGGACAGGCCGAGAGATGGATCCAACCCTAAGCTGGAGAATAGGAATACGAGGCTGCCTTCCATGACCCCGATATTGGAGGGCATGAAGAAGAACAGTCCGTTGATAACCGCGCCCAAGGCGTTGAGTAGAAAACAAAACCAAAAACCAACGCCCGCGTCCAGTGCCCAGAGGATGGCGTAGGTCTCACAGGTACCCATAAACCAGCCGATGCTCTGAAAGAACAAGGCGCGTAGGAAGCGGGTGCGGTGGGTGCGGTAAAAGGTGCCGATATTGGTGTCGATGCGCGCCGCGCGCCCCATATTGCGCTCGATCATGTCGGTGCGCAGGCCGGCCGAGCGGAGCAGCTTGAGCAGGGACGTGAACATGTGCTCTTGGCGCTTGTAGAAGACCCAGAAGGCCGCCAAGCTGACGATGAGCAAACCGGCGAAAAAGACCCGGTATTCCAAGGGAATAAGCTCGGACACGTCGTGGTAGTAAAACAACAGCCCAAGGCCGAGGATGGTAAAGGACAGGCCGACCGCAATTTGCGCGGTTTTGTCAACGACCACCGAGGCCATGCCGCGCGGGCCGGGCGTCCGGTGGGTGAGCAAATAGGCCTTGACCGGCTCGCCGCCGAGATTGGCCAGCGGCGTGAGTTGATTGACCGCCTCGCCAGCGAGTTTGGCCGCAAAAAGGGTGAGCAACCTCGGTTTGAAGGCGTCGGGCGGAAAGGCGAAGTTCCAAGCGATGGTGTTGGAAAGATGCCAAGCGCACGAGGGCAGCAACAGCAGGGGGAATACCCACTTGATCGCGTCTAGATGGTGAAGGACCTCATCAACCCCAAGCTCGCCGACGAGATAGCCCAGCAGCAGGAAGCCCAAGGCGACCATGGAAATTTGCAAGGCTCTCACGCGGCTTCCTCTCGGTTGACGGCCGGTGCCGGCAGCGCGGCCATCTGCCGCTCGGCGGCGCGCTGATTGCCCATTAGTCGGTAGTGGGTGGTCAAAACGCCCAGCGCTGCCACGTGCAGCAGGACGACGAGGAGCCAATAAACGATTGGCAACAGATTGGCCACCAAGCCGATGGCAATGAACAACGAGAGGAAATCCCGCTTGGTAATAAAGCCAGCGCGCTCTAGGAACCGATAGCTCCAATCCTTTTCGCCGTCGGGCACCTTGTTGCCCAAGTCGCCGAGGTAGTACTGTAGGCTACCGGTGCCGGTTTTTAGGGCGTAGCTGTAGAGCAAGACTAGGGTCAAGACCATCGAGACGATGGCGGAAATACCGGCGTAGATGGGCAGGTAGTTGTCGGGATAGAGGTGCCACATACCGGCCATCAGCGCGGCGTAGCCGCCGAGATAGGCGAGGTTGTCGGTGACCGTGTCGAACCAAGCGCCGAATTTGGTCTCGGCCAGTTTGACGCGGGCGATCTCGCCGTCGCAGCCGTCGAGGATGGAGGCGAGTTGCCAGAGGACGCCAGCACAGGCAAGCCGCAGGTAGTCGTCCGGCTGCGTCGCCAGATAGGCGGCGAACAGGCCCGGGCACAGGACCATGAAAAAGGTCACCATGTTGGGTGAGATGCCAGTATCGACGATGAGCTTGCTGATGGGTACGGAGATGCGCACGTTGAGCAGGCGCGCTACTGTGCCGCTGGTGGCCTTGCTCACTTGGTCGAAGAGCATGTTCTTAGCGGCACGCGCACTGCGCTTGTCGGTTACTTGCTGCCACAGGTGCGGCGCGACGTCTTCGCGGCGGTGCGGACGCGCTGCGAGCGCACTCCAGAGGTCGCTGGTTAGCGCATCCGGGGACAACGCGCTCGGAGCGCAGAGGAACGCCCCGCTGCTGACGCCTTGGCTGGTCTGGGCGACGAGGTGGTCTCGCTGTAGGCCCGCGTCGATGAGGGCTTGCAGTGAGGAGTGGTGGTGGACGCAATCGCCTCTGAGCAGCAGCAAGGGCGCGTTGGGTAGGCGAGCGGCTTCCGGGGTGGTTTGCTCTACTTGGATATCGAGGTCAGGGACCGGGGATTTGCCGCTGGGGGCGTGGCCGGAGGGGAGCACGACCAAGACGCGCTTGATGCCCACGCTGGCCATGGTGCGGACCCCGCGTTGGAGGAGGGTGCGGCCAGCAACCTGTACATCGGTTGCAGCGCCAGCGGAAAAAACCAAAATTCCTTGTTCAATTGCGCGCTTTGGCATGTGTTTGCCGTTTAATTTGGGGATGTAAATAAAAGAGGCGCTTTATAGAGAAACACTTAGTATAAGGAATTTTGCACAGTTTGTCGGACCTTAATTTCGTGTGACTATTGTGTTACAATTGACCAAAAAGGCTTGTCATGGCGGTTAAGACCTTCACATGGCTACTGTTTGTCTGCTGGGCGACGGCTAGCGGTGCCCAGCGGCAAAGTTGGCAGATCGGCGGCGCGGGCTTGGCTTGGAGCGAAGGCGATTCCTCAGTGGTGCTCGTCGATTTTGACTCGGTGCCCGGCGCGATCCAACCCGTCTATATCGAGCCTGACAAGAGCTTGTTTTCGCTTTTTACGGGCTGGGAGCCGCTCAAAGAGCCGCGCGAGTTGACCTATGTCGAAGGCGAGACGCCACGGGCTTGGAAGGGGTCGCAGGGCAACGAGACCACCGCCCACAATGGCACCTATATGGTCGATGGCGACAGTATGTCTTTTAACCCGCCGGTGTCGTCCAATCCCGAATCAGTCTGGTACACCATTGATCTAGCCGTGCCGGTACCGGCGCACCGCTTTGGTTTTTTTACGCCGCCTCGGGGCTTTCGCTCCGACGGTATCCCCTTTGCCGAGGACGCGGTGCCGGCCTACGAGGTGTCTATCGCAGTGGAAGGCGATCCGAGTTGGCTCGAAGGGAGCCAACCCTATAAACGAATTGGTCCGCTGATCGCCGATGTTGCCGAAAATTTTGTCGCCCGGGTGCAGATCGAATTTCCCAGACAATACGTGCGCTTCGTGCGCTACAAGCGGAAGACCTCGCTGTTGGATTCGGGGAGAGGGGGCAACACTAGCGTGCGTTCGGGGACTGCTTTCAAGGGGTCCATCGGTGACTTTGAACTCTTTGGCGAGGGGGTGCCGCGCAAGGCGGTTTACCGCTCGCGGATTTTCGAATTGGAAGAGCCGGTCAACTTCGGTCGCCTGTTTTGGGCGGCGAAGCCGTTGCGCGTGGTCAATGGCGAATTGGTGGAGGCTCCCGATGCCGAGGTGGGGGTGGAGATTGAGGTGCGCACGGGGCGCGACGGGGATCCGAATATTTATCACGAATACACTGATCGCGGGGGTGAAGAGGAGGTGCCGCGCGAGCGCTACGATTTGGTGCTGCAGCCGCGCTGGCGAGCCGGTCTCCTGCGCGACCCCCGACCGGGAATGCGCGCCTCTATTCAGTACGATAGCGACAATTGGTCTTTTTGGTCGCTGCCCTTTGCTGAGTCAGGGCAGGCGATTGACCTCAAAGGAGGAACTCATTTTCAGTTGCGGATTACGCTCAAAAGCGAGGATTTCGCTTCGTTCGTGCGGCTCGACTCGCTGTGGATTGAGACCGCGCCGCTACTGGCTAGCCGAGTCGTGGGCGAGGTAGCGCTAGCCGGCGATGTGCAGCCGGTGGGAGGCTTGACCCAAGTGCCGTTGGGTCAAGCCGCGGAACTGATCTACGATATTCGCGGCGAATTTGTCGGTGAGGGGGCAGGCTTTGACGCGCTGAGGATTCGCACCGGGACGCGGGCTAGGTTTACCCGGCTAGAAATGGGGCATCCCCCGAGGGTGGTTGAGCCGGTTGCAGTCATCGAGGGCGATGAGGAACTAGCGGTGGTGTTGCCGGAGCGGATCGGGCCGGGGGCCGCGGAAGGAGCGCGCGTCGTCTTTGTCGCCGATGTGTTCTCGCTGGCTTGGACGTTTTCGGGCGAGGTCTATAATGACGGCGTCGATGCGCTGCCTCAGCCCGTCGAACCGGGCGATGCCAGCGCCGAACTGGGGACCAATAGTCTGCGGGTCTTGGGGATGGCCGGGCAAAGCGATGGGCCGGTGGTGGGATTGGATTTTTCCACTAGGGTGCTGACGCCCAATGGCGACGGAGTCCACGACGAGGTCGAGATCGGCTATGCGCTGGTGGGATTGCCCGAGGATGTTCCCGTGATGTTCAAGGTGTATTCACTCGACGGGAGGCGGGTAGCCCAGCGGTCATTGGGTGCGCAGCGCTTTGGTGCGCAGCGGGTGCGCTGGGACGGGCGCGATGGGGACGGAGTTTTATTGTCGCCGGGTATCTACTTGGTTGAAATAGTGCCTGAAGCCGAGCGGACGGGGGTGCGTCGATTGCGCCCATTAACACTAATCTACTAAGAGCATGGCAATGCGCTTGTTGTACGCGCTACTATTGGGAATCGGCGCGGTGTGGGCCGATGAGCTGCGCTTCGATAGTGCGGCGGCGTGGCGGACTTGGCAGATGCCCAACGACTTGGTGCAGATCGATGCCGACGGCAGGCTGCGGCTGCGGAAGTTCCGCAAGGAGATCAACGCCGTGGCCAACGCCGGAGACTTCCGCCATGCGACGCAGGAGCGCGGCGAGGTGGCAGGCGGGATCTGGGAGGCCAAGAGCAGCCCGCAGACGGCCGATTTGATTGTCGATGGCGATCTGGAAACCTTCTGGCAACCCGATCCCGACGATGCGCTCGATCAGTGGTCGGTGCAGATCGATTTGGGGCGTCCGGTGCTGGCGCGCCAGATTCGCTTGGTCTTTCCCGACCGCGAGGGGGCGCGGCCCTTGCGGCAATTCAGCGTCTTCGTCTCTGCTGGTGCGCGGATTCAGGCGCTCAACGATGTGTTCAAGTTTGAAGCGGTCTATCGCACGTCCAAGCCCAACGCCGAGACTGAATTGGTGATTCCCTTGGAGTATCTGGGTACAGATAGCACTTATGTGTTGGACGCGTCTTTGGACATTGATCGCGAGCGCGAGCGCCGCTATCAGGTGATCCAGTACATCATTGTCGAAGCCGACGAGCAGCATCCAGAAGCCGCGCTGGCCGAGATCGAGGTGCTAGCCGTAGGGGATAACGTGAGCTTGGGCACGGCCGAGCGCGGCGGTAGCTTTCTCGAAGGGGGCCGCACCACGGGCGCGGCTCTGATGTTCGACGGCGATATGGATAGCTTCGCCCTGTTGACTAGTGCCGAAGGCGGTTGGCGCGATGCGGGCGTGTGGTGGCGGGTGGATTTGGGGGCGGTGTTTTTCCTCGATGAAATTTTTATCTACTTCAGCCAGCTAGGCGAAGGGCTGCGCAGTCAGGTCCAGGGCGGCAACCCTTCGGCGGCGGGTGGGCTTTTCTTGGTCTCCGACGGTCGCCCGGCTGCGGGATCGGGGTTGCCAGTGCCCGAGCAGGTCGATTATGAGGTGCTTGTCGAAGATCGCTGTCGGCCTCGGTGTTTGGGACGGCTTTTCCACCAGCGCTACTTGTTCGCCCCGCGCAAGGTCCGCTACCTACTCTGGCACGAGATAGATGGGACGGCCTCGGGCTTTGGTTGGGGCTTGGAGACCATGCTCTTTTCTGCGGGCTACCCGGCGCGCGTGGAGATGCGCTCGGACTTTGTCAATTTAGCGGCAGCAGCCGGCGACGGGCGGCCCAAGGTGATTGAGCGGCTGACGTGGGACGCCGACCTGCCGCCGCAGACTAGAATCCAACTGCGCTCGCGCTCGGGCAATGCACTGCAGGAGGTGTACACTTTTTCCGACCGCAAAGGCGATGTTGTCACCGAGGAGAAGTGGAACAGTTTGCCCAAGGTGTTAAAAGG
>JAJEEZ010000063.1:0-7578 GCA_022820705.1 Candidatus Latescibacterota bacterium
CTGGGTGCGCGACGAGGGCGGGACGCTCTCGATCCCAAGTGAAGCCCTACTGTCGTGTACTGTACCCTTTCACAAACTCGCCATAGGCATAAAAACATAGACCCCGATCTTATCAACGGGCAGCGCCGGGGTCACGTCGTATCGCAGGCCCCTAGCATCGCTGGCCTCGCGGATGCGCCGATGGTCTTCCAATAACTCCCGCGCCCGCTCGTGTGCGAGGCGAGTAAATGTGTCTTCTAGGGCGGAGGTCGCGTCGAGAGCTTGCCCAATGAGGCGGGTTTTCTGGCCGTCTTCCATGTTGCGGCCCGGCTCTAAGGATAGTAGCGACAGCGCATCTTCCTCGGGTAACAGTTCAGGGTCGTTGCCCCCTTGAACCGCGACCCCAAGACATTCCTCGGTTAAAAGCGACTTCAGCGGCGCGTACCGGCCGTCGACACCGCGCTGCTCTACTTGAAGCTGACTGCGCAGACGCAGCAGGTAGAGCACGGTGCGGGTGCGGATCTTGTGCGCGAACATGGCACTTGCCCGGGCACCGAGGTCGGGCTGCCCAGCGTCGAGGGCCTGTTCGGCCACGTAATCTGCAAGTGCCGCAACCAGCGGATGGGCCCGGTGGATGTAGGTTGCCCCAGTTGGCGCAGGTTGGGCAAAGGCGAGTCTTGCGGCCGGTTTGAAGCCCGTGGCATCAAGGCGGTCTTGGAGCGGTTTTGGTAGATAGGCGACCGGCAAGCGACTGTAACCGTTCCGTTGGTCAAGCGGTGCTCCCAAGCGTTCGGTGGCCAAGCGGATGAAACGCTCTACGTCATCCTGCCCACCGAGTACGGAAACCGCCTTCCGCCATTCCGGTAGGACGTCGTCGGGCCTCAGTCGCCGCTGGGCAAACACCGTACGGGTGATTTGCTCTTGGGCCGTTTCCCAAGCTTGGTCCACTTCAGCCTCGGTTTCTCCAAAATCGAGTCTCATCTGCGCGATTCGGGAGCTGCCGACGCCTTGCAGGAGAACGGCCTGCATGATGGCATCAACGACCTTGTTATTGTCGGTTGGCAAAGGCACGGCCACGCCGAGCTCAGTGCGAATTTTCTCGGCCTTGCGCAGAATCACGCGGAGCACAGCACCGTCAACCGGATTGTCTTCGCCGTAGAGCATCAAGGTGCGCACAGTTGGCGATGCCTGCCCAAAGCGATCGGCACGGCCTTCGCGCTGCTCGTGGCGGGTCGGATTCCAAGTGAGATCGTAGTGGACTACTGCATTGAAGTGCCGTTGCAGGTTGACGCCTTCGGAGAGGCAGTCCGTGGCCACGAGGACTGGTACGATATCTTCGCCGACTGCTCCAAGCGCCTCCACTTGCTCTTCGCGCTGATCAGATGTCAGCTCTCCAGTAATCGCGGCAACGCAGGTTTTCTCCACCGGTAGAGCGCGTTTTAGGTTCTCGCCGATGTAGTGAGCTGTGGCGATGTAGCGACAAAACACCACCGGCTTGAAGCCAGACGCAATAAGCTGTTGCACTTCAGCGATCAGGGCCTTCAGCTTGGGGTCTTGCTTGGGACCGCGGAGCGCATCAGCCCGCCCAATGAGCCGACGCAGGGCCGCAGCATCCTCGGGTGCTTCAAGGGTGCCAGCGGGTACGCTCTCGTCGAGTGTTAGGGCATCGTCGGCCCCTGCATCGAGGACTGTTTCGCTTGCGGCTTGGTCCAATTCAGTCTCGCTCTCAGCAGCTTGAAGTCGCGTCCGAAGGGCCAGTACTGCTGCCGCCGGGCTAGAAGAAATGCACCGCAGCAGGGCCAAGGCCGCCCACCATGACATGCGTTGCTGTAGCTTGGTGCCGTCCTTGGTCTGCTCGACCATGGTCCGCGCATAGGAAAGCACGTCGTCGAAGAGCTGACCCCAGTCGCCGATCAACCGGTATGTAGCTTCCCGGCTCTCGCGGACGGGAAAGCCGGTCGTATCTTTCCACTCGGCAATATCACCGCGCCGCCGCTGGACAAAATGGCCAGCCAGTTCCTGGCGCAGCAAGCTACGCTCCTCGCCTTCGGACATCTCGGCCAACTGTGCAAATCTCGGATCCAACAGGCCCAAGAGGTTGTGAAAAGCCTCATCGTCGCCCGAATGCGGAGTAGCTGTGAGAAGTACCATACTGCGTTTGGGTTCGCTCTCGGCGAGGCCCTTGAGAAGCTGATAGCGCTGATGGCGGGCGGCGGTATTGGACTGAACGCAGGTGTGGGCCTCATCAACTATGACCAACTCTGGGCAGGCGCGTAGGAAATCACTACGCCGCCGATCTGATTTGATGTAGTCGAGGGAGACAACTGTATAAGGATAAACCTCAAAGATGGACTCGTCCGGTCGCAGGCCGCGTTCAAGGCGGGCCGCTGTACCAGTGCGGACGACTTCAGCCTCGATGCTGAATTTCTCCGCCAGTTCCTGCTGCCACTGCTCGCACAGATGTGGCGGACATAGTACGGCAAGCTGTTTGATCTCGCCGCGATCGATGAGTTCTCGTGCTATCAGACCAGCCTCAATGGTCTTGCCAATACCGACATCGTCGGCGATTAGAAGGCGGGTGGTGTCCAGCTTGAGCGCCATGAGCAACGGTACGAGCTGATAGGCGCGAGGTTCGACATTAATATTGCCGAAACTGCGAAAGGGACCGGCCCCGGCCCGCAGTTTCAGGCGAAGGGCATCCCGCAAGAGAAGAGCTGCTTCCTGCGACCCTGACTTGTTGGGATCGGGCAGGGCGAAGGTCGCTGCGGTCGGTGGCTCAGGCTCTATGGGCAAATAGATGAGCGTAGCATCTTCTTCCGCGCCGCCAAGTGGCCGAAGTTTCAAACGGTCGGTGTCCAACTCGGGCAGAACGACCCATTCGCGTCCCCGTGCTCTAACCAAGTCTCCCGGTTTGAATTCAACTACTGATTCCATCGCGACATTACCTATCATTAATAGATCCTGTTTGAAAACTCGGTTGCCTTTCGACAAGCTCAGGGCCACTCATCACCTGCGCTCGTTGAGCCTATCGGAACGATCCGCAGCTCAATCCCTATTCTTCGCACTTCCCCGACCCGAAAACCCAAGTGTACTCGTTCACGATGCGGTCCCACAACGCTTGGTTTGCGGGGAAACGCACGACAGTGAATCCCGCATCTTCGAGGCGCTGCGTTATTTTGGCATCTCGGCTTGTGTAGTAATGTTGGCCAGCCTCACTGGCGATCGGTTCCCCAAGATGCTGTGTAGTCTGGTGCTTCCCATCGTGGTGCGGGCCGTCGATATAGATTAGCGTCTGCTGGTCGGCGTAGGCAAAATCGGGGCGGGTATTGAACTCCTCTAAGTATGGCTGTGCCCGATTGGGCAAGTGGTACCCATTCGTTTTAAGGTAGTTGAGCCACGCCTGCTCTAGGCTTGAAGTCGATGCGTTCATCAGGGCATCAAAACTGTCGTCGGCCTCTGATACAGATGCGGACGCCTCGTGCTCTCCCCGAGTCAGGCGACAGAGTAGATTGAGCATATCTTCGTTGCGCCGATCAATGTTGGAGTGGTCTGGCTGATTGTAATAGCTCAGTAGGCAGCGGTAACAACCAGCCTCACAGTCGGGATCCTGATCCTCCAAGTCCCTAGAATCGGTCCAGTCGCCAGACTTTGACGTGAAATGGCAGATGTGTAAGGCTTGGCGGGCGACCCGGGCTAGCGCATCGGGATCATTGGTAAGACGGGTAAGGACGCCGGCACCGCCTTCAGCGGCCTCGTAAAAAAGGATGGCAGCGCGATTGTTCTGGTCGGGCAGAGGCTCGGCCGCCTGCTCGACCTCTTCCAATTGAAACTCCTGTTCGATTCCGCGTTTGAGCGCGTATTGCAACGAGGTGATAGCCGCGGTTGGCAGGTCGGTCGGCGGTTGGACCACGAGGACGTTGCGGGTATCCTCAACAAAGGGCGTGATGCGTTCAATAGTTTTGCCGTCTTGCACTCCATCGTCTTCTGCATCCGTAGGGGCCTGTGCATCTTTGGTCCACTCGCCGGTATTGGCATCGACGCTAAAACCGTAAATAGACTTCTGCTCGCGCCGACGCCAGCCCAAATTAATGCGCCAAATCGTCGCGGCCGGGCCATATTTGAGTTCCAAGAGTTGCTCATCTTGCTCCTTCAACACGACGCCCTCAAAGCACGGCTTGCCGTTTTCTGCGGCAAAGCGCAGCGTCGTAATCATCTCGTACCCTTGCCTTTGCCTTTCTTCCTCATCCGAGGTGATGCGCGTGGCGCGTCGCGTGGCGACCTGCTCGATACGGTAGAGATTGGAGACGCTACGCCCGCCTGTGAGGAGCTCATCGCAGTTAGCACAGCGTGCGGAATCCTTCTGCTCGCCAAAATGTCCATAGCCACAGGCCGGGCAGATGCGTGCAGCTTGCACCGGCAGCTTGGCTGAGGGGATGGCGGAAGCCTCGTCGCGCACGATGAGAATAATGCGCCGTACGCGATAGGTACTGCCTTCGTGGTAGATAATGGATTGGGGACCAAACTCGGAAAGCCCCAAAAACCGGGGTCGGCTCAAGAACGAGTCCCGCACTACTTTCTCGCGACGCCCGGGGATGAAGGCCATAAGCGGCAAGCGCGGAAAGTTATATCCAGGCAAAAAACCCTCGGCTGCAAGGTAGCGATAGGTAGCAAAATCTGAGTTCATCGTCGGCCTGCTGTCGAGGAGCAGATTCTGCTGGGTATAGGCTTCGTCGTATCGCATCTTAGCCTCGCGGCGGTCCTGTTCGGTCGCCGCGGCGCTGTTGAGAATGTCGTTGGCAGATTTTAGCTGGCTGGCGGTAGCGTGATAAAGAGAGCGCCAGCGACGAAAAGCTTCGTCAAAACGGCGAACCGCCGAGTTCATCGCACTGCCCAACCACGTTTCCGTGTACCAAGGGGCGGCTCCCTTAGAAAGGTCATTGGCGAGCATGGCGAGAATGCGCTGCGCTCGCCTTTGAGCTTGGCCCAACGCTCTTGCGCTACTGAGGGGCTCGGCGAGGTGTTCGTGCAAGGGGAGCTCCGCTGGTTGTTCTCGGTTGAGGACGTCGCACACGGATGTGCCTAGCTTAACGCCGGTCTCGGCCAGCCAGACTGAGTGCAGATGGCTGCGGATGAGGTCTTCATTGGCCAGATCAATGGTCGGCGGATTGACTACACCGGAGACCATGCGCGTTGGCTCAGAAAAAAAGTACTGGTCGTGGGGCGACTTAGCCGCGCAGTAGGTGATAACCAATGCCGGTTGGCCGCTGCGCCCAGCACGTCCACTGCGCTGCGCGTAATTCGCCGGCGTGGGCGGCACGTTCCGCATATAGACCGCGTTGAGTGCCGAAATATCCACGCCCAGTTCCATAGTTGGCGAGCAGAACAAAATTGGCAAGCCGGCCGGCTGTACGGTGCCTTCGACAATGCGTTCGGTCTCGAGCCCCCGGCGGAAGCGAGTCTCCCGTTCGGCGCGAATATCGGAATCCACTTGGGCGGTGTGCTCGCGGGCTTCGAGTTGGTGCAGAAAACAGTCCTCGTCTTCTAACAAACGGGCGATATTTTTATAAAGAGCGCGAAAGAACGGGTTGGCGGGCTCGCCCTTATCCGCGGATAGACACCATTCGAGCACCGAGCTATCAATCCGATACCCAACGCGGCGGTCGTCCAACTCGGTGGACTCCACGTAGCCATAGATAGTCAAGACACGCAAAATGTCGTCAATGACACTGTTGTAAACATCTTCATCGAACTTAACCGGATAATGAGGATTGTCTTGGCCCCACACCGCTGGAGACTTGAGCCACCGTCCGAAGGCGGAGCGATGGGACATATGCGATAATAGGTAGTCCTGCCGGCGGGATCTGGAGCTTGGTCGCGGAACCATGAAGGCGTGCGAGGAAAGTCTTTCGTCTTCGGACAGTCCCCAAGGTTCTTTCAACTCGTTGAAGCTCCGGTTGCGGGTCTGCTCTTGGAAATTGGGGTCGAGATAGATGGTCTTGATACAGAGTGCCTTGCGCATCTGGTCGAGGAGCTTGTGGACGATCTCGAAGCGACGCTGGGGCTCTATCGCCCCGAGCAGGGGATGCCCTTGCCGCCATTCTTCCTCATCTTCGCAACAAGTTTCCAAGTCCCGGTATCGAATATCTAGAAGCCCGAGCTGATCCAAGTTGGGGTTGTTGATGCGCCAACCCCGCTTTAGGTCAAAATAGAGGCGATAACCCAGAACGTCGCGTAGCGTTTTAAGGGTGTTCTGCGCCCGGATACCCTTGGTTTCGGGATTGGCAGCGTAGTCAGTCGGGTCCAAGTGCAGATGATCGAGCACCCGTTGGGTCAAGATGTCATCGGTAAGCTGCCCATCCTTTTGTATGGCTGCCAGCAATGCACCCCGCAGCAAAAGCGTTTGAATGAAATCGTTGAAGTGTCCGGCTTGGAGGCTGGCGTCTTGCCGATTGTCGGTAAAGGCGAGCAGCTTCTTGGTGTTCTCATCGAGGCTGGTACCGATCAGGTGTCTTAGCGCGGACAGGGCCAGCATGGTTGTGGCCGAACTGCGGCCTTCGCTGGATAGGCCGGCGAGCTTGCTCAGATCGCTGCGCTTGCTGCCGTCGTAGTACGCATCGCAGTCCGCGTTGAGACAGAAGCGAAACGATCCAGGTATGAACCATGCCAGCAGCCCATTGTCGGCGATCTTGCCGAGCGTACCCACGCAAACGGGAATGGGACAATAGCGTTTGTAGTAGGACTTGAGGCGCGGCTCCCCATGGTGAAATTCTAGCCAATCTTCGGGGTAATGGCCTTCTATATCAGTCGGATCAAATGTCCCCCCGCTGTCCGGCATGAGATAGCCGTATAGGGTCTCCTCTTCTTCGTTGGAGCGTTCGGAAAGCTCGCGTGGGCTGAAGGCCTTGGACGACTTGGCCTCCATCGTCGCCCAGACGGGGAAATACTCCTGACCACACTGTCGGCAAAAAGAAAGGTTGAACAAGAGGCGGTTGCGGTCGCCCGGTTTGAATTGTTGTCCCTCTAGAGTGATAAAACGATCTCTAGGTGATTCTAGGGTGGCGTACGCATTCGAGGGGCTGCTGATGAACTGATGGAGTCGGAAGGAGAAGAAATTGCGGCCGCTATCGCTCTGGCTCTGATAGGCCGCAATTAGGAACTTCACGAGGTATTCTTGGCAAAATTGCTCCTGCAAGCCGCTGTCTTTGGCGAGTAATGTTGCGGCTTCAATGACCGTTCGAGGCCGGGCGATGCGGACGAGCTTGCCGTCCTGCTCTTCTAGACCGAGCTTGCGCTCTACCCAAGCCGCCACCGGATGGCTTGACAATTCAGCGTGAGTCGCGCTGGCCGCCACCCCGGTCTCAATGGCTTGTCGCAGGCTGGAGGAGTCAATAGGGGTGTCGTTGTTAGTAACGGGCTCAAGGGTTTCGGTGATGATGTTGTCCGCGCTGACCGGGACGCCAAATAGCCGACTGGCAATGTTGGCAACAATCGCATTCCGCTCCTTGGCCGATCCCTCTGAAGCCATGGTGGCAGAGGTACCGATACAGCGGAGATGTTCGTTGAACCGTTCTCGCACGCGCCGGATCAGCATGGCCACAT
>JAJEEZ010000481.1:0-10245 GCA_022820705.1 Candidatus Latescibacterota bacterium
GTCCAGCTACCGGACGCGAGCGAGGAACACTTCGACACGGCCTTTTGGACTTGGTTGAGTTGGGGACTGCTGCTCACTGCCGCAGTCATCGCTGCCGTCTCTTGGCTCGCTCCTCTTTTGGGGGGCGAAGACCCGCACACCTTCGGCCGCGTCCTGCGCACGCTCTGCTTGGCGATTCCCTGCGCCTCATTGGCGGGCCTGTTGCGGGCCAGACTTCAGCGCGATCTCGACTTCCGCGCCGTGGCCCTTTCCGAGCTTGTTTCGGTTCTGACCTTTGCTTTCACGGTGACGCTGTTACTTTTTTGGCGGCCCGAATTGGGCGTCCTAGTCCCGGTTATCGGATCAGTTGTACGCGAACTAGGTCTCTTCAGCAGCCTTGCCCTCTCGACCCGCTGGCTTCCGCGCCTGCGCTTCCGGCTCCAAGCGTTGCGCCAGATCCTTCGCTTCGCGCTAAATCTCACGGGTTCGCGCGTAGTGGCCCTGCTCAATACCAAAATCGCCTATTTCTTTATCTTCGTACCGCTGGGGGCCACGGCCCAAGCCTATTACAGCTTGGCCGAACGATTGACCTTGCAACCCCTGACCCGGCTGGCCACGACCATCCAGCGCGTCTCCTTCCCAACCTTTTCGACGATCGTGGACGACGACTCGCTCCTGCGCCGAGGCTATTTGTCCTCGGTACAGGGCTTCGTGCTAGCACTGGGTCCAGTTCTCGCGGGGATACTCGTCTTCGCGCCGGAGATTGCCGCCTTGCTCAACACCGAGCCGATGTGGACGGTGCTGCGCCTGCTGGCCGCCGCCACGCTTCTGAAAGTCGCCAGCACCTTGGTCGGCTCGATTTTCATGGCTAAAGGCAAAACCAACTGGTCCTTCTACTGGTCGCTCTTTAGCATGGGGGTGCTGATCCCGGCCCTGTATTTCTATGGCCTGCCGCGCGGCGTCGAAGGCGTGGCCAGCGTCATCGCCGCCGCCGCCCTGCTGTTCTTGCTGCTGTCTCAGTACCTCGTCAACCGCTTGATCGGCCTGCCTTTTGCAACCTATCTCTCCGCGCTCAGCCGCCCCAGTTTGGTGGTCGCCTGCGTCTTCACCGTTCTCCTGCTGGCCCGCCCCCTCCTGCCCTGGTCACCGCTCGCCGTCCTCGTCGTCGGTGCTATCCTCGGCGTCGGCGCGACCTTGACCGCCCTTTTCCTCTTCGCCCGCGACCTTTGCCGCACCTATTGGGCGAGCCTGCGCGGAGCTTGATTCTTTCCAAGCGCAACGTTCACGCCGATAGCGCGGTGAATTTTGCGCGGATGTTCTTTTTGGAATATGTTTTTAGGCAACTGTTCTAAAGGAGATTGCGCTATGAGCGAGATACAAAATGGCCAGACTGGCACTCTTCGCCTCAAGACCGGCCTCGCCGAAATGCTCAAGGGCGGCGTCATCATGGACGTCGTCACTGCCGACCAAGCCAAGATCGCCGAAGACGCCGGGGCAGCCTCGGTCATGGCACTGGAAAGAGTGCCCGCTGACATCCGCGCCGAAGGCGGGGTGTCGCGCATGTCGAGCATAGAAAAGCTGCGCCAGATCATGGAGGCGACCTCCATTCCGGTCATGGCCAAATGCCGCATTGGCCACTTCGCCGAAGCGCAGATGCTCCAAGCCCTCGGGATCGACTACGTCGACGAAAGCGAGGTCCTGACCCCGGCCGACGAGCACTATCACGTCGATAAGTTCGCCTTTGAGGTGCCTTTCGTCTGCGGCTGCCGCAACCTCGGCGAAGCCCTGCGGCGGATTGGCGAAGGCGCGGCCATGATCCGCACCAAGGGCGAGGCTGGCTCGGGCAACATCGTCGAGGCCGTGCGCCACATGCGCTCGGTCACCGACGAGATTCGCCGACTGACGATCCTGCGTCCCGAACAGCTAATGACTGCGGCCAAAGACCTAGGCGCACCGTATGAACTGGTCCGCTGGGTCGCCGAGCACGGCAAGCTGCCAGTGCCCAATTTTGCCGCCGGTGGCGTCGCCACGCCAGCCGATGCCTCGCTGATGATGCAACTCGGCGCGGAAGCCGTTTTCGTCGGCTCTGGAATTTTTAAGTCCGGCGACCCGGCCATTCGCGCCAAAGCCATCGTCGAAGCCACCACTCACTACGACGACCCAGAGGTCCTAATCCGCGTCTCTGAAAACCTCGGCGAGGCCATGGTCGGCATCAACATCGACACCCTCGAAGAGAAGGACAAATTGCAAACCCGCGGCTGGTAGGACGCCGCACAGATGCAAACGGAAATGCCCCGTCTCTGCTCTGTCAGGGACGGGGTAATCTTATGACATGATTGGAATTTTGGGATTGCAGGGCGACTACGCGGCCCACGGCAAAATGCTCGACGCATTGGCC
Organism: Candidatus Latescibacterota bacterium; assembly: GCA_022820705.1. Classification (GTDB taxonomy): domain Bacteria; phylum Latescibacterota; class UBA2968; order UBA8231; family UBA8231. Next base: position 2,378 of record JAJEEZ010000481.1, read on the forward strand.
ATCGAATCCCGCGTGGTCAAAAAACCGGAGCAATTATCTACAGTTGACGGCCTAATTTTCCCCGGCGGCGAGAGCACGACGCTAATCAAGCTCATGGACTCTTGGGATTTCTGGGCACCGCTGCGGGACTTCGCCGCGACCGGCAACCCCATTTTTGGCACCTGCGCCGGAATGATTCTCTTGGCCCAAGGCGTCTCCAACCCGCCGCAAAAGTCCCTCGGCTTGATCGATATCGACGTCGAGCGCAACAGCTATGGCCGCCAAGTCGATAGCTTTGAGGGAACGGGCGTTTGGGCGGCGGATGGGCAACCGCGATCCCTGCCGATGATCTTTATTCGCGCACCCCGCATCGCACGGTTGGGCGACGGGGTCGCGGCGCTGGCGACCTGCGGCGATGATGTGGTCGTGGCGCGTCAAGGCCAAGTGCTCGTCGCCTCATTCCATCCCGAACTGACCAGCGATTTGAGCATCCATCGCTACTTCGTCGATATGGTTGGGCGCTAGGAAATCAAAAGCAGCCGGTATTGAGAGCTTCTAAATCCTCATAGGAGGCAACCATGCGCCTCGCACTGACCTTATGCCTGCTCTTGTTCAGTCGTGCCTTCGCCGACCCTCCGCTCACCATCGTCGAGCAAGGACAGAGCCAAGCCCGCGTCGGCGTCCATCCCGAAGCGGGCGAGTGGGAGCGCCGCGCCGCCAGCGACTTGGTGCGCTATATCGAGGAAATGAGCGGTGCCCGCCTACCGCTCATTGACCAGACCGACGCCCTGCACCAAGCCCTAGCCGAATCGACCCCACTCATCCTAGTAGGCCGCGCCGCCCTCGAAGCCGAACCATTCTTAGAACCCCGCCTACAAGCCTTGCAAAAGCCCCGTCCCATCCTGCGCAGCGACGCCATCATCGCCCAGCGCCAAAATAACCGCATCTATCTAGCCGGGACCAACGACGAATCACATTACTATGCCGCAATAGAATTGCTACACCACTGGGGCTGCCGTTGGTATCTACCCACCGACTTCGGCACCAGTATCCCCCGGCAATCCACCCTAATCATCGACACCCTCAACATAGCCTATGCCCCGCCTTTTGAGGTGCGGCGCTACTGGCTCTCTTGGTACGGCGACAACAGCGGCCGCGCCGAATTCATGCGGCGCAATCGGCTCAACGACCTGTCCGTGCCGGCTGGCCACGCCTTGGGCCACTACGTCGACGATCTGCTGGATGCTGGGTCCTCGGTCCAAGCCATCTGCCTATCCGATCCCGCTACGGCTCGCCACATTGCCGCACAAGTCATGGAGCGCTTTGCCGCAGGAGCCCAAGCCGTATCCCTGGGCATGGACGACGGCCTCTACGATCTGGCCTGTGCCTCTGACTCGGTCTTGGCCGCTGGCCTATGGGACAAAAACTTCATGTCCCCGGCCCTCACCGACCCCTTCATGGCCCTGTACAACAACGTCGCCGAGATCTCCCAAGTCCGTTTCCCCGACCGCCGCATTGGCTTCCTAGCCTATTCCAATATCACCTTGCCTCCCCAGCGCCGCACAGTGGCCGCCGAGCCTTTGGTGGCGTACCTAGCGCCCATTGACGTCTGCCCCATCCACGGCATGGACGATCCCGCTTGTCCACCCAGCCAAGAGTACCGCGACGTCATGTATCGCTGGGCCCAGACCATGCAGGGCCGCCTCATCATCTACGACTACGACCAAAGCATGTTGGTTTGGCGCGACATCCCCAACCCCTCCATCCAAGCCATTCGCCAAGACATCCAGCACTACCGCGCCGCTGGCATCCTCGGGGTCGATACCGAGAGCCGAGGCGCTATGGCTACGACTTTCCTCAACCTGTACTTGAGAGCTCGTCTCTACTGGGATCCCGATGTGGACGTCGATGCCGTGCTGGAAGAGTTCTATCCCCGCTTCTTCGGCCCAGCCGCCGCGCCCATGCGCGCCTATTGGCAAGCGATCCACCGCGCTTGGGAACAAACCCCGTCCCACGAGCACGAATTCATGCTGGCTCCCACTGTGTACACGCCGGAATTGGTGCAAACGCTGGCTCCCCGCGTCGCCGAGGCCGAAGCCCTAGTAGCCGATTTACCCTCCGATGACCTATTCGCCCAGCGAGTGCGCTTTGTCCGAGCTGGTTTCGGCGTTTTGCAAAACTACATGGACATGGTCGCCCAAGCCGTCACTGAGGTAAACTATCCAGCCGCCGTCCAAGCCGGCGAACAGGGCCTCGCTTGGCGCGATAGCCTGACGCAAATGCACCCTACGTTCACCACCACCCGCCTAGAGCAAGGCGACCCCTGGTGGACCGGCGAGGTCAACCAGTACCGGGATCTGAGCAAATTGATGCACGGACCCCAAGGCCGCCTAGTGCAAAAGCTCCCCCTCAAATGGACCTTTCGCACGGACCCACACGACGCCGGTCTGCACCAAGGCTGGGGGAGTCCCGATCTCGACCTATCGTCTTGGCGACCGCTGCGCACCGATCTCTACATGGAAGTCCAGGGAGTTGCTGCGGCCGATGGCGGCGAGTACAATGGCTTTGTCTGGTATCGCACGGATATCGAGATAAGCGAAGCTGAGGCCGGCCAAGCACTCCACATCCGCTTTCCCGGCCTGTTCGGCAAAGCCTGGCTCTACGTCGATGGCTACTTGGTGGGGCACCGCGACTGGCGTCCCATGTGGTGGCACAACGACTACCGCTTTGAATGGGATGTCGATCTGAGCGAGGTCCTATCTCCCGGCACCCACACCCTAGCCTTGCGCCTGCACAACGAGCATCACATGGGCGGCATCTGGCGTCGTCCTTTTCTCTATGAGAAGTGCATGTAGCTATAAGAGGTATGGGATGCTTCGCTTTGCTCAGCACGACAGCATGAGGCGTCATCACCTGTCATGCTGAGCGGAGCAAAGCGGAGTCGAAGCATCCCATACCTCGATGCCCATGCGTAACGTCCATTGGATTATTATCGTGTCCCAAGGCCCGCACAAAACCGACCAACCTGAAAGGAACTGTCCATGATCGTCGACACCCATGTCCACATCTGGGAAATGTCCGAGAAATACCCCATCGGCCCCACCGCTCCCAACTGGACCTCCGAGCCGGACGAACCCGCAACCGCGGACGAGCTAATCGAGGACATGGACCAAAACGGCGTTGACCGCAGCGTCTTGGTGCAGACTAGCTGGTCCACCTGGGACAACGGCTATATCGCCGATTCGCAGGCCCGCTTCCCCGACCGCTTTATCGGCCACGGCATGCTCGACCCGCAAAACCCGGACAACGCCGATCAGGCGCGCTATTGGATGGAAGAACGCGGTTTGCTCGGTTTCCGCTTCCACCCCATGTACTACCCGGACGAGAAAGTCCTGACCACGCCCCAGAACCGCCCCCTGTGGGAAGTCCTAGCCGCAATGGGCGCTGTCATCCAGTTCCATCTCAACGCCGCTTGCGCTGATCAAATAGCTGAAATCGCCCGCCGCCATCCGCAGATGCCCCTGCTGTTGGACCACATGGGCTATCCCAACCTCGACGAGCCAGCCGAGGCTTTTCAACCCATCGTCGAACTGGCTAACTTCGACAACGTGGCGGTGAAAATCTCGGATGTCCACGGCCGCTCGCGGGAAAATTTCCCCTATGCCGACGTGCATCCCTTCATCCGGCGTCTGCACCACGCCTTTGGGGCCGAGCGCATGCTGTGGGGCACCGGCTATCCGGGGCACCACCGCACCAAGCACAATTGGCCGACCTTGGCCGAAGAGTTGCGCCTAGTGCAGGAGGGTTTCGACTTTCTCAGCCCGCGCGAAAAAGACCAAATGCTAGGCGGTACGGCCGCCCGCATCTGGGGACTGACCTAACCTTTACAAGTTCGTTCATCCACAATCCACAAGGGAGACCCGCATGACGTTGGACACCAGCGACCAAAACATATATCAAGCCATTGGCGTCGAACCCATCATCAACTGCCGTGGCACGTTTACCATCATCGGCGGCTCCGTCGAACTTCCCGAAGTTGTGGCCGCCATGGAAGCGGCCTCGGGCTACTTCGTCCAATACGACGAACTAGCCGAAGCCGTCGGCCAAAGACTAGCTGACATCACCGGGGCCGAGTGGGGCCTGATTCCGGCGGGCTGCGCCGCTGGCCTCAAGCACATCACCGCGGCTTGCGTCACCGGCGGAAACCCCGAAAAGCTAATCCGCATCCCGGATTTGACCGGCTTGGACAAAACCCAAGTCATCATCCCCCGGTACTCGCGCAACGCCTACGACCACGCCCTGCGCAGCATCGGCGTCGAAATCGTCATGGTCGAGACCCAGGCCGAATTGGAGCAAGCTATCAATCCCCGCACCGCCATGATCTACATAACCACGGGGGCTGGCTCTGCCACCGATCAGCCGCTTTCCCTAGAGGTTATTGCCGACGTGGCCCGACCGCACAAAATCCCCATCCTCGCCGACTCCGCGGCTGAAAACCTCACCATTCCCAATGTCCACTTGCAGAGGGGTGCCACGGTCGTGGCCTACAGCGGCGGCAAAGCCCTGTGCGGACCCCAGTGCGCTGGCTTGGTCCTAGGCGACAAAGCCTTGCTCCAGTCGGCGTGGCAATTCAGTTCGCCGCACCACGGGCCGGGCCGCGACGATAAAATCGGCAAGGAAGAGATCATGGGGATGCTGGCGGCGGTGGAAGCGTGGGTGCGCCGCGATCACGACGCCGAATGGCAGACTTGGCTGTCCTATCTCGATCATATCGCCCAGCGGGTACGCGACATCGACAGTGTATCAACCGAGGTCAAAGACCCCACCGGCCTGTCCAACCGCGCGCCGGTCCTCACCATCAGTTGGGACCCTGCCGTCTTGCACATTACCGGCGCAGAAGTCGCCGAGGATTTCGCCCGCAACAAACCCCGCATTGCCGTGGCCAGCGGCGGTGACAACAGTCGCACTTCCATCGGCATCACGCCCAACCAGATGCAGCCGGGCAACGACCAAGTGGTCGCCGACCGAATCCACCGCATTCTATCCGAACAACGCAGTCCTCAATCAACCGAGCTAGCCCCTCCGGCAACCGACATCAGCGGTTCCTGGGATCTCACCATCAACTATTCGAGCAGTAGCAGCCAGCACCAGCTATTCCTCGAACAGGAGGGGCATTGGATCGGCGGCACCCACATAAGCGATTTTTCTCAGCAGCAAATCGCCGGCGTCATCGAGGGAGATCAGGTAAAGCTGCGCAGCCAAGTGAGCCGCCCAGGCGATACCATCCCCTTCCTATTTGCGGGCCGCGCTGCGGAAGACCGCATTTCGGGATTTATTCACTTAGGCGAATACCGCAACGCCGATTTCACCGCCTGCCGCTCCCAGTACGAAAAATCGCCGATCTCCATTGCTATACCCGGCGGAGCGCCGCTGGCGACCTAATTACAAATCAGCGGATCAGGATGAGTCCGGCGTGACCGTCTTCCAGCGCAAGGTCTGCGCCGCCAGCAGTTCGGCATCCGGCGTCGGCAGATCGCCGGTCGAGGGCTTGAAGACGCAGCCCTCGGCCAGCTCCAAGGGCGGTTGCGACAGGTCGCGGCGGTAGAAGCGAGAGGAGGGGAACAGGTCGCCCGGATAGGTGAAGTTCTCCAGCGTCGCCAGCTCCACGCAGATCGATCCCCCCAGAGCACTTTCGAGCATGCCCCCGACCCACACCGGCACGCCGGCGTCCCTAGCCATATCGTGCACGGCAAGGGCGTTGGTCAAGCCGCCGATCCTGCCCGGCTTGATGTTGATGTAGCGACAAGCGCCGATGCGCAGCGCCTGCTCGGCTGTGCGCGGATCGACGATGCTCTCGTCGAGACAGATGGGCGTACCGATCTGTCTGGCGAGCTCGGCGTGGTCGAGCAGATCGTTGTACGCAAGTGGCTGCTCAATGAAGGCGAGCCCCATGCCGTCGATGGCCTTGAAAAACGGCAGGTCGTCGAGGGTGTACCCAGAGTTGCAGTCGATGTGGAAGGTGGTGTCGGGGAAGGTGCTGGTCGCGATTTGCAGCATTTCTAGGTCCCAGCCTGGGGCCGCTTTCAGCTTGATGCGCGGGAATCCGGCATCGACGGCCTTCTCGATATTCCCGAGGAGCATGTCGTAGGAGTCTTGGATGCCGAAGTCAGCGCCAGCCGCCACGTCGCGGGTCTGGCCGCCGAGAAGCCGATGCAGGGGAGTCCCGGTGATACGGCTCTGCAGCGTCCACCAGCCGATCTCCACGGCCGCCTTGGCGAAGCTGTTGCCCTTGAAAATTGCCAGCCGCTGGTTTAGCTCCGCGGCCGTGTCGTACTCGCGCCCCACGACCCAAGGCCCCATCACCTCGGAGACGTGGTAGAACGCAGACCCGGCGCTCTCATTGAGATAGGTGGGCGCGAAGAAGGGGGTGCTTTCCGACCAGGCTTCGTGCTCACCGCTGGTCAGCTTGACGAGCACTGAGTGGATGTCGGCGTCTTCCCCATACGCCGTGCGCCAGGGATAGATGAGCGGCATCACCACATAGTACACGTCAAGTCTGTCGATTCGCATCTAGCGCTTCGCCTTTCCGGCCAGCGTCGTCACCGCTTCGACCAGTGTGTCCAACTCTGCGTCGCTGGTGTAGAAGGCCACCGAGATCCGCACGCCGGTCGGATCGGTCATGTACGTGCCCCGTTGGACGATCTGCCAACGCTGCCTGAGGGCCGTGGAGACCTCGTCGCCCTCCATCCCTGCGATGGCGAATGTGACGATGCCGCTTCGGGTCTCGGGGCGGCGTGAGCTGACGACCTGCACACCAGGAATGGCGTCGAGACGCGCCCACAACTCCTCCGCCTTGCGGCTCGCCTCCGCGGCGATGGCCCGAGGCCCGCCAATGCGGGTCAGGAAGTCGAGGCTGGCACCGACTCCCGAGTAGAGCACGCTCGCCGGACTCCCCATCTCGTACTGTCGCGCTGAGGCGGAGGGATCGTGCGGACGCCGCAACGGCTTGAGAGTCTGCTGCGCATCTCCGCGGACGTAGAGGAACCCCGTGCCGATTGGTGCCAGCAGCCACTTGTAGCAGTTGGTAGCGTAGAAGTCGCAGCCCATGCCATGGAGGTCCACCGGCAACTGACCCACCGCCTGACAGCCGTCCCACAGCGTGAGGATTCCGCGGGCCCGAGCCAAGGCGCAGATCTCCTTAGCTGGCAGCAGGGTGCCCGAATCGGTGGTGACGTGACTGAAGCAGATCAGTCGGGTGCGCGGCGTGATGGCCTGTTCCACTCGTTCTAAGATCACGTCCTTGTCGTGATCCAACTCGACCTCCTTGATGACGGCCCCCTCCCGGTCGGCCAGCCCTTGAACGGACTGAAGCGGCACTGGATGCTCCTCGCTGGTGATCAACACCTCGTCACCCGGTTCCCAGCGCAGCCCCCCCAACACCATGCCAAAGCCGTCGCCGGTGCTCATGGTCAAGGCGACCTCCGTCGAGTCGGCCCCGAAGAAGTTGGCGATCTTCGCAGGGATCTCGGAGGCGGCCTTGCTCATCGCTTCATACCAGTCGATGGGACTCAGACCGCCATCGGTCATCTGCCGATAGCCGGCGGTGACCGCCTGACTCACGCTGGCGGGCGCTTGGCCGACCCCGCCGGTATTGAGATAGACGCCGAACCGCAGGCCCGGGATCTGACCTCGAATCTCAGCGACATCCATTCGCCTGTCCCTCCCTCTGTGCTGACTATTGAACGCGCACCCCAGCTTGGAAAACCATCTTGACGTCGCTGAAGGCGGCCACATCTGCCGTCGGATCGCCCCCAAAGGCGGCAAGGTCCGCAGCTTTGCCGACCTCGATGGTCCCCACCTCGTCGGCAATACCAGCCGCTTCGGCCGAG
>JAJEEZ010000303.1:0-13704 GCA_022820705.1 Candidatus Latescibacterota bacterium
GTTGCCCACGTAATGCACGGGCTGGCCGCAGCGACAGAAGCCGTAGCGCGACCGTTTGTGATACGCCGGCTTGGCAAGCAGCCGCATCGCCTGTTCCACGTGGCCAACCCACCGGTCGGGATTCCACCCCTTTTCACGCGCCAAGTGACGCGCGTCGAGCACGTGCCCATAGCCGACATTGTAGGCGGCTAGCGCAAGGCGCATCCGTTCCTCTATGGGAATTTGCGGATCGAAGCGGTTGACCAGTTGGGACAGGTACTTTACCCCCGCGTGGATATTCTCTTCGGGATCGTGCAGATCGGTAAATCCCAACTCGCGCCCGGTGACCGGCATAATCTGCATCAGCCCGCGCGCACCAACCCAGCTAGTGGCCTGGGGATCGAACTTGGATTCCTGGTACATCTGCGCGGTAATCAACCGCCAGTCCTGGCCGTACTGGCGAGCGTACTTTTTTACCAACTCATCATAGGGCGACAGGCGACCACTCAAATCGACCCGCAGCGAGTCCTTTGCCTTGGCGATGGTGCGCCTGTTTTTGATCTGGTGGGCTTTGTCTAGCTAGCGACCATTTGGTCGAATTTCTGACTTTGGTCGAATGAATTATAGATCAAATAAAAACAAAAAGTTATGGCATATTAACAACTTCCTGCTTCGACCAAATGGTCGAATTCGTCGTACCGAGTCTTTGCAACGATGCGACGTTTTGCCACTGTAAAACGGCATTTTTGCAAAAAGATTCTAACGTGGCACACATGTTGCTCTAATACAGTGCGACTCAACAATGCACGTTGAGCATCACACGCATCCCATAGGAGGAGCATCATGAAGACAACATGGGTCATCGCAGCCGCGCTGCTATTGGTAGCTGCAGCGGCTATGGACACCTCGGCACGAGGCCGGGGCGGCAAGGGTGGGCACGCCAAGGACGGCTGGTACACCAAGCGCGGGGACACCAAGGACAGCGGATACACCAAGCGCGGCGGATACACCTCCCTGAGCGTCCAACTCGGCTTGACCTTAGACCAGTTGGCCCAAATCGAAGCCCTTCAAGAAACCCTCAACGAGCAGCGGCAGGCCCTTAGCGACCAATACCGCACCGACTTTGAGGCCCTCCTAACCGAAGAGCAACGCGCCATCTTCGAAGGCATCGTGAACCCACTCGGCTTGACCTTAGACCAACAGGCCCAAATCGAAGCCCTCCAAGAGCAAGGGCTGACCAGATACCAGTTCCTCATCAACTTGGCGACCATCCTAACCGAAGACCAAATTGCCGGGCTTGCCGCCCTTGATGAGTACGGATTCGGCAAGCACGGGCTCGGATGGCGAGGGCTCAACGGATACACCAAGCGCGGCGGATATACCTCCCTGAGCACACTACTCCAACTCGGCTTGACCTTAGACCAGTTGGCCCAAATCGAAGCCCTTCAAGAAACCCTCAACGAGCAGCGGCAGGCCCTTAGCGACCAATACCGCACCGACTTTGAGGCCCTCTTAACCGAAGAGCAACGCGCCATCTTCGAAGGCATCGTGAACCCACTCGGCTTGACCGAAGATCAGCAAGCCCAAATCGAAGCCCTTCAAGAGCAAGGGCTGACCAGATACCAGTTCCTCGTCAGCTTGGCGACCATCCTAACCGAAGACCAAATTGCCGCCTTCGAAGAGAACGGGTTCGGCAAGCACGGGCTCGGATGGCGCGGGCTCGGATGGTACGAGTTCGGCAAGCACGGACGCGGATGGTACGGGTGTGGGCTAAGCACGGACGCGGAGGAGAGCACGGACGCGGCCGCCGGCAAAGCCACTACCTCGGCTGAGGAGACGAGCTGGGGCCGTGTCAAGGACTCTTTCGATCGGTAATCCTAGTGTAGGGGTAGGGGCGACCGGCCGGTCGCCTCTACTGAATCTCTTGAGAAAAACATGGTCGTCATCGCTATCGCGGTCAGCGCCCTGCTGGCCTGTTCTGTCCACGCCCAATCCGGTCCGTCAGAGGAGGACGCGGCCCCTGCGCCCATTGTCGGCTATGTCGATGCCAACCGCGACGGCGTAAACGACCGCTTCCGAGACCAAGACGGCGACGGCGTGAACGACCTCAACGGCCAGCCTTATCCCCACCACTTCCCTTTTTTAGACGAAGACGAAGACGGCGTAAACGACCGCTTCCGAGACCAAGACGGCGACGGCGTGAACGACCTCGACGGCCGCTTCCGCGACGCGGACGACGACGGCTTCATCGACAATGTCGTCGATTTCAATGGCGACCACGTAAACGACATCACCGGTGCAAAGTACGGCCCGCACGGGCTGCTCGGCTATCGCTTTGGCCGCGTCTTTGAAGAGCGCCGGCACCAAGTCAAGCAATTCCGCGACGCCGATGGCGACGGCATGCACGACCCGCTCAAGCGGCTGCACCAGCGGCTGCACGCTCAAAAACGGCGGATGGACTTCTTCTTGGACGAGGACGGCGACGGCATCGACGACGCCCGCCTGTTGCGCCGCCTCCTAAGACACCCGGACGAACGCGTACGGGACCTCGCCCCAAAACGTCTAAAACGCCGCGTACCCCCGCACCTCAAAAAAGACGATCCCAAACAGCCCAAGAAGAAGGAACGCAAATGAAGTACCTACCCGCCTGCCTAGTCGCACTGATTTCCGCAGCCGAAGCCCAAGTCACGCTTAACGCCGATCTGTACACCACTTATACAGACAATGTCTTTCTCACGGCCAGCCAGCGCAGCGATCTAATGCAGTCGGCCTATATCGACTTCGACTACCAGTTCGACACCGACTTGAGCTTGTACAATTCGGGCAACGCCAACGTATTCAGCGAAAACGCCGACCTGTTCAACCATTTGCACAGCTTGGGTGCGAGCTATGCGTGCCCCGTGGGTGCGGCGGGTCTATTCTTCGCCGGTGCCAACCTGAGCCTGCGCTTGGATCGCCCGCTTTACTCCTACCGCGACTTTGCCGCTGGCCGAGCCTTCGCCAGCTTCGAGCCGTATCTGCACCCAGAGTTGATCTCCCGCCTCGACTATACCTTCAGCTACCAAAACTTTCTCAACGCCGCGGACTACAGCTACCGCGAACAGCACCTCGACGCTCAGCTAACCCACTACCTGCCCACCCGCACCACCTTGCAGCTAAACGGCGAGTTGGGCCTTAAATCCTACCTGCAAGAAACCACCCAACCCAGCCGCAACCCACTTCTGTGGGGCACCCGCCTCAAGGCCGCCCAATCCCTCGGTCCCAACCTCGGCTTACAGCTAGCGTGGCATCACCAAGACATCCTCACCGGCCAGAGCCGCGATGCCGATTGGTTCTGGCACGATCCAAACAAAATTTTCGACGAGTTCGACAAGACTAAGACCAAATCCAAGGCGCACTGGTACAATCCAGACGAATTCTACAAAGCGCCGCCGACGTCGCAGGCATACTGGTACGATCCAGACGAACTCTTTGAAGACCGCTACAGCTATGGCGGGGATCAATGGAGTGCTGCCCTGAAGTACTTGGCTCCGTTAAACTGCGAGCTAGCGGCCTCTTTCCAGCGCGAAAGCCGCCTCTACAGCCAGAGGCCATCCTACGATCTCGCCGGAGTTCTCACCGGGGAATCCACTGCGGAAACGCGCCATACTGCGCGCCTAGGGCTAGCGCGCGCATTCTACCTAGACAACACCCCGTTCCGAGAAATGGCCCTCGAATTGGAGTGGCTCTACCGCTCGGTCGCGTCCAACGACGCTTTCTACGACGCAGACGCCCACGCCTATTCCGCAGGCATCCAATTCGGTTTCTGAAGCTACTTTACTGATCTCACCCAACTGTCCCTACCCGTCATTCCCGCGCAAGCGGGAATCCAAGGGTGGGGGTCGCCCGTGTATACGTCAGCTATTTCAGCCCGTACTTCTTCAGCTTGTAGCGCAGGTTGCGCTCGGTCAGACCCAGCAATTCGGCGGCTCGGCTCTGGACGCCGCCGGCCCGCTCTAAGGCTTGGGCAATGGCCGTCTTTTCCAATTCCTCCACTTGCGCGGACAACGTATCCGCAACCGGCGCAGGTGCTGCTTGTTGCACTTCGACCGGCAAGTCCGCCCGCGTCACCACCTCACCGCGAGCCATGACCACCGCGCGCTCGACGATGTTTTGCAACTCGCGCACATTGCCGGGATATGCGTAGCGCGTCAGCAGTTCCAACGCCTCTTTGGAAACCTCGCCAATAGCCTTGCCGTTTTCCTCGGCGTAGCGGGCGAGAAAGTGGTCCACCAGCAGCGGAATATCGCTCTTGCGCTGTCGCAATGGCGGCAACTCCACCGCGACGACATTGAGCCGGTAAAACAGATCCTCGCGGAACGCTCCTTGCGCGACCAGCGCCTCCAAATCGCGATTCGTCGCCCCGATCAGCCGCACATCAACCTCGATCTCAATGCCGCTACCAACGCGCTCGATCTTGCGCTCCTGCAAGACGCGCAAAAGTTTGACCTGCACATCGAGGGGAATTTCGGCCAATTCGTCGAGAAACAGAGTGCCGCCGTCGGCCTGCTCAAAGCGGCCAGCGCGCCGGGCGTCCGCCCCGGTAAAGGCACCTTTTTCGTGCCCGAACAACTCGCTCTCGATCAAGCCTTTGTTGAGGGCGGCGCAGTTGACGGCTACAAAGGGATGATCCGCGCGAGGACTTGCTTCGTGTACTGCACGCGCCATCAGCTCCTTGCCAGTGCCCGACTCGCCGCGCAGCAGCACAGTCGCTCGGCTCGGTGCGGCCCGCGCCACCACGTTGAGGGCCTCTTCTATCGCTGGCGAGCAGCCCATAATGCCGCCAAACGACACCCGCTCCCCGATTTGCTCGCGGAGCAGTTCGTTTTCCGAGATGCGATGCCGCTGCTCCAAGGCGCGATCGACGATCCGGTCGAGCACATCGAGATCAATCGGCTTTTGCAGGTAGTAGAAGGCCCCTTCCTGCATGGCGTCAACGGCTCCATCGACCGTTCCGAAAGCCGTCGCCATCACTACCCCGATAGCAGGATTGATCTCACGGGCGGCAGCGAGCACGCCCATCCCGTCCAACTCCGGCATCCGCAAATCCGTGATGATCAGATCCACCACTTGGCCCTGCAATAAGGCCAAACCCTCTCGTCCGTTAGCGGCCTGCAAGACCACAAAACCCCGCTTGCGCAAATAGCCGCCCACGGCCTCGCGCTGTGCGGCTTCGTCGTCGATTATCAGAATGGTCTCTCCAGCCATTTCAAAATCCCCTCGGCAGTAGAATGACAAATCGCGCGCCCGCGCCGCGATCACTCTGCACTTCAACGCGCCCCCCGTGCTCTGCGACGATGCGGTGCACCAAGCTCAAACCCAGCCCCGCCCCTGCGGCCTTGGTTGTAAAATACAGGTCGAATATCCGCTCGACATTTTCAGCCGGAATGCCCGGGCCGGTATCGGCCACGCCGATCTCCACCCAGCCCTCGGGCAGCGACCGGGTCGCTAGCCGGATGTGCCCCTCGTCTGTAGCTTCCACTGCATTGACCAGCAAGTTGAGCAGCGCCTGATGTAGCTGGTCCGCATCGACTTGAGCTTCGCCTACACCGGCAAAATCTCGCTCCAGCCGCAGCCCAGCGGCGAGCATTTGCGGCTCGACCGTCTCAGCCGCCCGCTCCAAGATCGACGCCAGCGCCACACGAGTCTTGGCAAGCGCGCGCGGGCGGGCCAATTCTAGAAACTGCTGAATGATGCGATTGACCCGCTCGACCTCGCCACCGACGATTTGGGTTAACTGGCGGTATTCGCCCTCGTCTGCGCGCGGAGTAAACTCGCGCCGCAGCCGCTGCACGATCACACTGATGGCGTTGAGTGGATTGCGCACTTCGTGGGCCACGCCCGAGGCCAGTGCCCCCATGGAGGCCAAGCGGTCTCGTCGCCGGAGATCGGCCTCCAGCGCCACCTTCTCGCTCAGATCCTGAATCACCAAGACTATGGTCTCCACCTCGTCGCTGGCATTGTACACCTGTGCGCTCGACAGCGACAGAGTTCGCTCGCGGCCCCGAGCATCCGTAAAACGACAGGCTAAGCCCACCAGTTCCTCGCCGGCCAAGGCCCTACCCACGGCCTCGTGCGGCCATACATCGCGCAGGCGCTGCCCCCGCACCTGCTCACCTTCGACTCCGAATAATGCCTCGGCCGCTTGGTTGAAGACTTCAATGGTCCCAGCCGGATCCGTGGCCACCACCGCGTCCGTCATCTGCGCCAAGATGCGGCTGCTATAGGTCTGTATGTTCGCGTACGCATCGCTGAGCAGGGCCAAGTTTTGCCGCACAATTACCGCCCCAGTACCCACGGCACCCAATATCAGGAGCAGGAGCACCAGCAACGCCACTTGCAGCCGCCCGCGCTGCTCCTGTGCCCGCAGTTCATCGAGCGAGAGGCCAATGCGCAAAAGCCCCAGCGTCATCCCTTGGGGCGCGAAGGGGATGACGACCTCAAATATCTCCTCGCCCTCAAACTCGACGAGGCGCGAAGCGGTCGCATTGCGCGTCAGGGCCATCTCGAGAAATGCGTCGCCAACAATGCTTTCGAGTAAGACCAGATCGTGCGAAGCGGCCAACAGGCCCAGCGTATCCTGCAAGGCCATGTACACAATGTCTTGGTTGGTGCCGATCTCTTGGATAAGCCGACCAGCGCCAGAGCGAATCCGCAGGTGTAACAGCCGCTCGGCCGCAACTCGCACGATCACCGCGCCTCCACCCCGTATGGCCACGGCCACGGCAAAGAGCTGGTCGTCTAACTCGAACAGCAGCGCCTCCTCCACGCCTACCAGCAGCGGCTCCAACTCCCGCTGCCACTCCACCAACTCTTCCGTATCGACGACGCCACTCGACGCCACCAGCCTGCCGGCCGTGTCGAGTACATCGACTTGGTCGAGGGCGTTGTCCGCTGCAATCCGCGCCAAGAGCGTGTCGGAAAACGACTGTGTCAGCCCCAACTCGGCCAGCAGCCGGGCATTGTCTAACAGCCGTTCCTCGACCAGTTCTTCCATGTCGCCTTCGGCGCGGAGCACGTTCTCCTCAGCGCGCGAAACCGCTTCGGCCAGCGATCGCGCCCCGCGTTCGAGTGTCTCCAAGGTCGATTGCTGCGCCTGCCGCAGGCCGTAGAGCGCAAAGGCCCCCAACACCAAGGCCAGCACGACAAACAGCAACGCCAGATAACCCGGCCTGAGCGCCGCTAACTTCCGCACCGGGAATCGCAGCTTAGGCTCGGCCATCCCGCCTTCTATGCTCCTCTGCTATGTAAAATGGAAGTCAGATTCACCTAAGCTGGTGAAAGAGAGGAAATACAACAAGGGTGGGATCTAATAGTAAACCACCTGACGGCTAGTGCTATCAGCGTCAAGATACCGACTGTACGAGGATCAGCTTGCTACTGCTACTATCTCCATCTGCGAAACCAAGCAGCAGACCACCAGCTCATAGACGCTCTGGGTCCGGGTCCCTCGCCATAGTCAGCATCCCGACATAGGCGTCGTACATATTCTGAATGTTGCCCACGTAATGCACGGGCTGGCCGCAGCGACAGAAGCCGTAGCGCGCCCGTTTGTGATACACCGGCTTGGCAAGCAGCCGCATCGCCTGTTCCACGTGGCCAAACCACCGGTCGGGATTCCACCCCTTTTCGCGCGCCAAGCGACGCGCGTCGAGGACATGCCCATAGCCGACATTGTAGGCGGCTAGCGCAAAACGCGTCCGTTCCTCGATGGGTATGTTCGAGTCAAAGCGGTTGACCAGTTGGGACAGGTACTTTACTCCCGCGTGGATATTCTCTTCGGGGTCGTGCAGATCGGTAAATCCCAACTCGCGCCCGGTGACCGGCATGATCTGCATAAGCCCGCGCGCACCGACCCAGCTAGTGGCCTGGGGATCGAACTTGGATTCCTGGTACATCTGCGCGGTAATCAACCGCCAGTCCTGGCCGTACTGGCGAGCGTACTTTTTTACCAGCTCATCGTAGGGCGACAGCCGGCCACTCAAATCGACCCGCAGCGAATCCTTAGCCCTAGTGATGGTGCGCCTGTTTTTGAAGTACCGCTTCTTCATCATATTAAAAAACAAGCCGCCTTTTTCCTCTTGTACATACTGATTGAGCGCCGCTAGCAAAGCCGGATTGTCCCGGCGCACTGCCCATCCCAAGACCGTTGGCTTGATGCTGAAGGCCGCCTTGAGCGCACGCCCGTAGGCGAGTTCCACGTCGAGCAGATTGGAGTCGCATAAGGTAATGTCGTAGCGACCCGCCTCGACGCCTGCTAGGATGTCTTCGGTTTCGAGGTCGTCGGGCAGCGGCACGACCTGCAAACCCGCTATGGAATCCTCAAGGGCCACCAGAGTGGTGTAAAAAGAAGAGCTAGCGCGCACGTGAACCGTGCGACCGGCCAAGTCCTCAAGGCTGGCAATCGAATCCTCATCGGCGCGCACGACCACCAGCTCATCTACTTCGTTATAGGGCAAGGTAAACGCCGCCTGCGCTCGTCGCTCCTCGGTAATAGTCATCGCCGCAGCCACCACATCGCCTTTGCCCTCGTTCAAATACGACAGCAGGTCGGCGTGGCTGTCCGGGATAACGATATCGAGCCGCAGATCGTGCCGGTCGGCAAATTCCTTGATAAGCTCGTATTCAAAGCCCACCTGCCGGCCGCGGTGGATAAAATAGGTCAGCGCATTATTGCGGGTGATCATGCGCAACCGCCGACGCTCTTTTAAGCCGGGCAAATCGTCGGTGAAAGCCTGCTGGGACTGGCGCGTAAACTGCTGGGCGAGCAGGTATTCATCGACCCTGGTCTTGAGCTGTACATCGTCGGGCCGCATCATCAGGGCGATCGGGCGGTTTTCGGCCACTATTAGCGGCGTAACCATGTTGTCGTAGTAGCTTTCCACCCCCCTCCACAAGTGCTCGTCGGCTACGGTCGCTTGGTATTCGCTGCGGACGATGCCGTCGATGAGGTACTCGAGGCCGAGCTTCTCCGACGCGGTGTGAATCTGCAACGACGGCACCTGTTGCTGAATATCCAATAGAGTCTCGTAGTGCGAGCTAGAGCGCCGGACGCCGATTGTCATTCCGGCCAAGTCCTCAATCGTCGTCGGCAGGCCGTCGCTGGCTGAAGTGATCAGATATTCATCCACGTAGAGATACGGCACAGAAAACGCCACTTGCTCCTGCCGCGCTGCTGTAATCGTCAGGCTCGCAGCGACGATATCGCCTTCGCCTTCCAGCAACTTCTGGACCATCTGGGCATAATTTTCGGCCTTTACCAGCATCAGTTCCAACTTGAATTCCTCGGCCAAGTCGCGGGCGAGGTCGTAGTCAATCGTCACCGGCTCCGCCTGCTTGGGTATATGGGCAATCGGCTCTGAGGGGACGATGACGCGCAACTTGCCGTGGGATTGCAATACCGGCAGATCGCCGATGTACTTGGGCTGTGGCGGTGCCGTCGGTTGGCTGCATTGGACAAATGTAGAAATGGCAATAAGTCCTATAGGAAGAAGCGTTCGAGTGCGAAATAACACGACGCGCCTCCTTTCCAAATCGGCCCGCTCAACGGGCCTCAGTAGTGTTTTAGCCTGGAATAAAAAACGGCGCTGATAGGTTAAATATTGCGCCGTAGAGGTTTTTAGTAGATTGTCAGCTCACTGGGCAATATCATAAAAGGGTAGCTACTCCTTCACATCTTCCGCTTGTGTCTAGCAACTGAACATAAGTTCCTAAACTCGCTAGCTCTATAGATGTAACTTTGTTACTTTTAATACAACTCATAAATGTATCTTTTCAGTTGACAATTTGATCCACTATATCTTGTGGAACAAATTTGCTTATATGCCAAAGTGTAGTATCATTCAATTATGAACGATTAATCGTTAGAAGCGACATAACAGAGAGCAGCAGTACAAACGTTACAACAAATTTACAATTTTTATACTCTAAGTCTTCTCGCTTATCTTAACTCTGCAATGCCATAATATCTGCTCCAGCAGGCACATCCATCTCAACCTACAGCTACCAAATCCCCATTGACCTCCACTTACTTCTTGGGCGCAATAAACTCCTTGTACCCCGCGAGCAGGTTCGCCAATAATAGAGAGGTCGGCTTTTTTCGTCAAGCAGTTTTATTCCTTTTGTGTGGCTTGACGCCACTCCCCTAAACGTCCTTTATATTTTCTCTGCTTGCTGCCATATGGCCCATTTAAGGAGGACTACTCGCCGTGCTAACTCATGAACTCACCGTCGTCGAGCCGGGGCGCATCGAGGTCACCCAGACCGATCTCGATGACCACTTGCACCCCCATGAAGTATTAATAGAGACCGAATACTCCATCGTCAGCGCCGGCACCGAAGGCGCGGGCTTTACCGGCCTCGTCAAGCAGATGCCCTTCGGCGACGCCGGCCAGTATCCCCGAGGCACTGGCTACGGCAACCTCGGCCAAGTACTGCAAATCGGCGACGCGGTTTCTGGCGTACAACCGGGCGACCGCGTGCTGTCCTTTGCCCGCCACGCTTCCATCGTCAAGACAGATGCGCAGCGCATGGCGCTGCCCGTCTCGCACGAGGCCCCTGGCCAGCACCTAGTGTTCACGCGCATGGCCGGTGTCAGCATCTCCGCTTTGCGCTCTTCTAGCGTCCAGCCCGGAGACACCGTGCTCGTGGTCGGCGGCGGCCTCGTGGGCAACTTCGCCGCTCAGCTCTTCCGCTTGGCCGGTGCCGACGTCATGCTCGCGGACTTGTCCGAGTTGCGCCTACAGCAGGCGCGCGCCTGTGGCATTGAGCACACCGTCAATCCCGGCCGCGACGATCTGGAAGCAGTGGTGCGCGACTGGACCGGCGGCGCAGGTGCTCGCATCGGCGTCGAAGCCATTGGCATCAGCGAAGTCATTGCCCAGACCGCGATGTGCGTTGCCCGCCACGGCGAACTCATCCTCCTCGGCAGTCCGCGCGCCCCGGCCCACTTCGATGTGACGCCCATGCTGCTGCGCATCCACCTAGAGGCGATCCGCATGATCGGCGCGCTCGAGTGGCGCTGGCCGCAGCACGCCACCGAGCGCTGCCGCGATCTCGACGCTAATTACCGCCAACTCGCCGCGTGGATCGCCGGCGGCCAACTCGTCGTCGAGCCCCTGATCTCTCATCTAGCGTCCCCCGCAGACTGTCAACAGATGTACGAGGGACTTACCGCCAATAAAGAGGAATACCTCGGCGTAGTCTTCGACTGGTCGCACCTGAGTTAGTTCCATGTCAACGCACTACCTCGCGCTAGACATCGGCTCTACTACCGTTGTCACCATCGTCATTGACCTCGACACCAACGCCGTCGTCGGCGCAGCCAGCGCGGCCAATTCGTCCGAAGTAACCGCTGCAACAGATAAGCGAATCGGCCGCTCGGAGTGGGACCTCGACGCGATGACCGAACTAGCCATCGACAACGCGGCCGCGCTTGTAGCCCGCACCAGTGCTCGGCCAACGGCCATCGGCGTCACCGGGCAGCAACAGGGTCTTCAACTCCTCGACGCCGCGCTCGATACCGTTGGCCCTTATTTCTCCTGGCAGGACCAGCGTGCTCAAGACCTCCTACCGGGTCAGCAGCACACCTACTTAGAGGCCATGGCCCAGCGCGGGGGTTCCGTCGCCACTGAAGGAGAAATGCCCGCCTTTGCCAATACTGGCTGCCCTCTCGTGGCTGGCCACGCTGCGCCGCACCTGTTTTGGCTGCAAGCCAACAATCAGCTTCCCAGCGGCGTCAGCGGCACCGCGGCCCCTGAGTTTGTGGTGTCGCGGCTGGTAGGCAAACGGCCGGTGGTCGATCCCACGGACGCGCTCGGCTGGGGCGTCTATGACGTGCCCAAGCGCGCTTGGGCAAATGATCTTATCGCCGATCTCGGCCTAGACCAGTCGCTATTTCCCGATCTCGTTGAATCCTGTACCATGGCCGGTCCCCTGACCCCAGCAATGGCCCAAAAGCTCGGCGTACCAGCGGGCCTGCCCGTGGCCGTGGCGTCTGGCGATCACCAGTGTAGCTTTGCCGGCACGGTCGCCGATTACGCCAACACCGTGGCCGTCAACGTCGGCACCGGCGGACAAGCGGCCCTGCATATCGAAGCCCCACTGCCGCGCGGCTCGCTCGAACTGCGTCCCTATATCCAGCGCGGCTATCTGCTGGCCGGCGTGGGGGCCGTCGGCGGGCGTACGTTCAGGACGCTGCGCGACTTCTTCGCCGATGCCATCTATGCCCTCGCCGATGTCCAACCCGACAGCGAGGCCCTCTACGAGCGGCTCGTAGCATTAGCAGCCGACGTACCGGCCGGTGCCGAGGGCGTGCGCGCCGACCCGCTGTTTTCCGGGTCGCGCAGCAGGCCACGCGCCAAGGCCGCCTTCCGCGATCTGACCGCTACGACGCTGACTGCCGGGCATCTAACGCGCGCGCTGTTGGAGGGCATGGCCGTCGAGTTGGCCGATTCGTATCGCGAGGCCATCCGCCTAGGCAGCGGCACGCGCTCCAAGCTGGTTGGCGCGGGCAACGGCATCAAGCTGAATCCCGTGTTGCGAGCGGCGTTGGAAACGGAGTTCGCCATGCCGCTGCACGTGGGGTCGCACGGCGAAGAGGCCGCTGTCGGTGTCGCACTGTGTGCCGCCGTAGCCGACGGCGCGTTTAGCTCCATTGCCGAAGCGAGTGCGGCGTTTGCTAGTGCGCCAGCAGTGTCAAGCGTCAAATGAAATGTTTCTGGTAGTCTGGCACTATCCTTGTACAAGAGCGAAATTATATTGATGTATGCCTCGCCTAAGAAAACCGTACCGTCCTTTGCGGGTTGAAGACCTGCCCGAGCGTTTTCGTCCTCTCAAGAACTGGCATGGAGAAATGGTCGTGGTGGAGTACGGACCTTACAAAGGCCGGAGGGGCTATCCCGATGAACAGGGCAATATATGGGTCCCCACACGACCGGGTGAGTCGCACGGAGGTCCTCACTTCGACGTCCAGTTGGACGGAGGGCGTACCGGCCACATCAATGTCTATCCAAACGAATAAAAAAACGAGGACAACATGAAACATATCGAGATTGTCGATGGGGCACTGAACAGCCGCTTTGAACTATACGCTGTGACCGATCAGGTCTTTGATTTGCTATTTCCGGCAGAGAAAGACGAAATATACCTCGAAGATCTGAGCGAAGATCTGCAAGAAAATGTAGCGTTCTGGGACCAAGTTTACGCCCGAGAGGTAGATCGACGCACCGTTAAGGGTATCCACGGCATCCTCCATACGCATCCCAAAGCGAAAATTTCCATCATAGAACAAACAGCCGGTTGAAATGGATCAACCGGCTATTGACCAATCAAAACCGGAGTCATCAATGAGACGAGTTTTGCTGCTGTTCACTGTGCTGCCAGTGCTACTGTACGCCTGTGTCAGCACGTCGCCGACGACCGTGCAACAGGCGGCAATGGAGGAGACGACCGAGAAGCTAGAGGATCCGAAGCTGCCCATTGATTCGCTGGTGACCGTCGGCCAGTTAGACAACGGCCTGCGCTATGTCATCCGCAAAAACCAAAAGCCCGAAAACCGAGTCGAGCTGCGGCTGGTGGTCGATGCCGGCTCGGTGCTGGAGGACGAAAATCAACAGGGGCTGGAGCACTTTGCCGAGCACATGGCCTTCAATGGCACCAAAAACTTCGCCAAGCAGGAGTTGGTGG
>JAJEEZ010000620.1:0-10149 GCA_022820705.1 Candidatus Latescibacterota bacterium
TCGAATTGCTCGGAGATGAGTTCCCACCAGTCATCGTATGCTGCGCGCAGGTCGGCGACGGTGTCAGGATGCTCAGCGGCGATGTCCTGCCGTTGGCCGGGATCTGTGCCTAAGTCGTAGAGCTCGCGGCCGTCGATGAGCCGCCACTTGCCTTTCATCACCGAACTCTTGCGCCATTTGACTGGATTGGCCACGCGCTGGGTGTCGCAGACGTTGACGCGGTCGGCCAAGGCTGAATCGTCCGCACCGCGCAGCAGTGGTACTAAGCTCCGACCGTGGAAGGTGCGACTAGCTGGGACTTCGACTTCGCACAAATCGAGCAGGGTCGGCATGAAATCCACGTAACTGGTCAGCGCGTCGATGTCGCGGCCGCCGGCGATGTGTCCGTTGGGATAGCGGATGAGAAAGGGCACGCGGTGGCCGCCTTCGTACTGGGAGCCTTTTTTGCCGCGCATTCCGGCGTTGTAGCTGCCTGGCCCTTCGCGGGGGAACTGATCGTCGTCTAGCTCGACGCCGGTGGCCGTGCCGTTGTCGGTCATAAAGATGAGGATGGTATTGTCGGCGATGCCCAACTCGTCGAGCGTGGCCTGTAACTGGCCGAAGTTTTCGTCGATGTTGGTGATCATGCCGTAGAAGCGGGCGCGGTCTTCGTGCGGGGTGATGTCGCGGTATTGCTCGACATAGTGCGGCTCGACGTTGAGCGGGCCGTGCGGAGCGTTAGTGGCGATGTAACAAAAGAAGGGCCAGTCGGCGTTTTCTTTAATAAAGCGTTGCCCCTCGCGGAAGAACACGTCCGTGCAGTAGCCCTCGTATGGAGTGGGGACGCCGTTTTTGAAATAGGTGTCGTCAAAATAGTCGTTGCCCCAAGGATCGCCCGTGTTGCCGATACCGCCGCCAGCGTGGTAGATGGATTCGGCAAAGCCGCGCTCGTGCGGCCGGTAGGGCGGGCTGTCGCCGAGATGCCACTTGCCGAAGTGTCCGGTGCGGTAGCCCGCGTCAGTGAGCACGTCGGCGAGGGTCCACTCGTCGGCGCGCAGCAGCGAGCGGCCGCCAATGGTGTGCCAGACGCCGGCGCTGTTGCAGTAGTGGCCGGTGAGTAGGCCAGCGCGGGTGGGGGCGCAGGTGGAGCCGACGTGGTAGTCGGTGAAGCGCACGGCGTCTTGGTGGAAGCGGTCGAGGCACGGCGTGCGGATTGCGCTGTTGCCGTGACAGCCCAAGTCGCCGTAGCCTTGGTCGTCGGTGAGGACGAAGACGATGTTGGGGCGCGAGGTCATGGGCTATTGTCCATGTTCGGCGCGCCAGGCTTCGTATTCGGCGCGGGCTTCTTCGCTGAGCGGGTAATACTTGCGCAGGTGCCCGCCCTCGGCCAGCTTCATGCGGCTGAAGTCCTCCCACTCGGCATGCGCTTGGGCCTTTTCAGTTAGTTCAGGAGCGAGTTGGGCTGGGACGACGGTGGCACCGTCGTCGTCGGCGACGATGATGTCGCCGGGCATGACGAGGGTGTCGCCGCAGGCGATGGGCACGTTGACTGCGAAGGGGAAGATGTTGGTTTGGGTGTGGAAGTTGGGGGTGGTGCCGCGCAGCCAAAGCCCGATGTCGAGGTCTTTGAGCACCTGGGGGAAGTCGCGGATGCAGCCGTCGATGACCGCGCCGATGCCGCCGCGCCCCATGAAAAAGGTGAGCATCATCTCGCCGAAGACTCCGCTGTGCATGTCGCCACGCGCATCGACGACGATGATGTCGCCGGGTTGGGTGTGGTACAGGGCGTGGCGGTGGAGCTGTTTTTCCGGGTCGGCGTATTCATCGACCGAGTATTGGTCTTCGCGCTTGGGCATGAACTGCAAAGTCAGGGCCGGGCCGACGACGTGCTTGCCCGGAGTGCGGGAGACGGGGCCTTGGATGTGGGGGTCGCGGATGCCCAAGCGGGCTAATTCACCGGCCGCGGTCGCGCTGGAAATAGGGGCGAGGGCGTCGATGAGGTCTTTGGGTGGGCGTTGGATGTCGTTAGTTTCGACCATGATATCTCCTGTCGTTAGGTACGGGTATTTGTTTAAGCTAAGAACGAGGCGTTGGTAGGGCCAATCGAGTAGCAGGGATATAAGAGGTTGACTATTATTTGGACATCTGGCACGAGTGAGCGGTCGTGGACGAGCCGAGAGATGTGTAAGCCCTCCTAATGAGGTGATGACCTATGTTGACCAGACTGAAAATCTCTAACTTCAAAAATTTGGTGGATGTGGATTTGTATCTCGGTCCGTTTACCTGTGTGGTCGGGCCGAATGGGGTGGGTAAGTCGAACCTGTTCGACGCGATTCGGTTTTTGAGCGCACTGGCCAATCACACGCTCATGGAAGCCGCCGCCGCCG
The DNA here is from genome assembly GCA_022820705.1 of Candidatus Latescibacterota bacterium. Taxonomy (GTDB): domain Bacteria; phylum Latescibacterota; class UBA2968; order UBA8231; family UBA8231. The sequence continues at coordinate 2,367 of JAJEEZ010000620.1, forward strand.
TGCGCGACCAAGACAGCCGCACACCACACGTGCGCGATCTTTTCCACCGCGTGGGAGACCATTATGCCGAGCGCATAACCTTTGAGGCAGAGATGATCGTGCCTCGTCGAGCCATCGACGACTTGGGGCAGGAAGCCGAGGCCAGTATTACATCTTTGCGCTATTCTCTAGAGCTTGCCTACCGAGAGACGGACGATAGCTTAGTACGAGGTGCGCTTGCTATTGTCAAAGAAGAATTGGTCCCTATCGCCCAACGCGACGCCTCCCAACACCTTTTATTCCCTCACAGTGCAAAGGACTGGCGCAAATCCGCAGTGTGTGGTAAGCGCCATGCTCCCTTCATTTCAACCGCCGATGAGGGCGAGAACAGAGTCATAAAACTACATCAGGATGGCGGCAGCAGTGGTCGTCCTTTACCCCGATCTGCCGACAACCTGCCGCGCACGGTGCTTTCCATAGCCAATGCAGCGGAAAGCCCTACGGTGTTAGTCGCTCGCCGAGAGATGGAATCTTGGCAGATGCTGCAACTGGAACCTTCGGCACTGAGAAGGCCCGATGAATTTGTTTCTCCTACCCATTTAGGAGCGGATGGCCGCTATTTGGCGGCTACGTTGTACCGTTTGGCTCGCCATGATGGGCAACAGGTAAAAGGCTCTACATATAGCCAGATCGCCAACCGCTTAGCCGAGCTTATTGACGATGTGAATGATATTGATATAGAACGAGATGAGAAGCGGGAGCTACTAACTTTATATGTAAAAAACGGGGAGGGGACCCAGCACCCAGCACGCGCCCTGTCGGATGGTACCTTGCGCTTCCTAGCGCTGGCCGTCTTAGAGATCGATCCACAGATGCAGGGTATGCTTTGTCTGGAAGAGCCGGAAAACGGTATTCATCCGGCGCGGATTCCGGCCATATTGCAGCTACTCATGGACATTGCGGTGGATACCCAACAGCCTGTTGGGGAGGACAATCCCCTGCGCCAAGTGATCGTTAATACCCACTCGCCTGTAGTATTCCAGCAAGTCCCGGATGAGAGCGTCGTATTTGTAAAGACAAAAGAGGCCATAGATGGGGAGGGACGCCTCTGCAAAAAGGCCCATTTTCTCTGCCTGTCTGATACTTGGCGAGCCAAAGAGAGCGAATACGCCGCCCGCAGCGGTGATTTACTTGCCTATCTAAATCCTGTGCTGCCTAAAAAATACGCAGAGGCAGCAAGGCAGAAGCGGGTAGTCGATAGAGAAGATATGCATAAACTGCTTCTGTCTCCTTCTTGGTAGGCTTGGCGTCAGATGCAGGAACTGCGCTACACGCTGCTGGCGGATGGATCGTCTGACCGCGCCCTCCTACCGATTCTCACTTGGCTAATACGCCAGTACCTCGGTGCGATTCCCATTCAGGCGGAGTTTGCCGACCTGCGTCGCCTATCTCCTTCTCCTAGGAAACTTTCTGAACGCATTGACAGAAGCGTTGAGTTGTATCCTTGCGATCTGCTCTTTGTACATTGGGACGCGGAAAATGCCCCAATCGAAGAGCGCGAGGCAGAGATCCGCAAGGCCATAGAGGAAAGTTCGATGGAAGATTCAGTGCGTGTTGTCTGCGTGGTGCCTGTGCGGATGCAGGAAGCATGGTTACTCATCGACGAAGCTGCGTTGAGAAAGGCTGCGGGCAATCCCAACGGTACTCAACCACTAGCTGTGCCGGACGTGCAAAGACTCGAAGAGTTGGCTGATCCCAAACAACTCATCCGCGATCTTCTGCGTCAGGCAAGCGAACTTCAAGGGCGTCGCTTAGAGCGCTTCAATTGGCGGTCGAGCGCCCATCGCGTAGCTGAAATGATCGGCGATTTTAGTCCTCTATACGGATTAGCCGCATTCCAGCGGTTGGCAGCGGCGGTCGAGCAGGTCGCAACCGCAGCGGAATGGCGTTAGAGTCAAACTTTAAACTAGGAGGAAGCACATGACAGTGGAAGATCGCGGCTCGGCCATTCGGGTCGAGCGCCTGACGGCCATTCCGGTGGGGGCCAAGGGCTACGTGAAGGTGGAGACGAATATGGGGGTGGTTGGCTGGGGTGAGATCAACAACATGGAGACCAAGGTCGCCTGCGCCTTGGCCGAGTCGCTGGGCTCGCTCGTCGTCGGCGAAAACCCGACGCGCATTGAGCACCACTGGCAGCGGCTGTTCCGCGCCCATCGCAACCTGCGCGGCGGCGGGCTGATGGTACACGTGATTTCGGCTATTGACATGGCGCTGTGGGACATTGCCGGCAAGCTCTATCAGGTGCCGGTGTATCGCCTGTTGGGCGGCCCCTGCCGCGACAAGGTGTGGATGTATCCCAGTCCCAAGGCGATCAAGGTCGGCCCTGGGGGCGCGCAATATCACGCGGGGACGCCGGCTGAGGTGGCAGAGTTGGTGCAGCGGGTGGCTGACGCGCGCGCCAAGGTGGGGCCGGATGGGGCGGTGATGTTCGATGCGCACAGCATGTTGCCGCTGCCGCTGGTCAAGCAGTTTGCCGGTTATCTCAAGCCGGACGATTTGCTGTTTTTGGAAGAGGCGTGGGTGCCGGGCAACATCGAGGCTATGCACAAGCTGCGCGCGGCCGTGCCCGTGCCGTTGGCGACTGGCGAGCGCGACCGCACCATTTGGGAGGTGCGCGAGATTTTGGAGGCCCAAGTAGTAGATATCCTGCAGCCCGACTGCGGCCACGGCGGCGGCATCAGCCAGATGAAGAAGGTCGCTGCGCTGTGCGAGGCGCATCACGTGCCGATTGCCCCGCATTGCACTATGTCGTTTCTGGGCCTGACGGCGAGCTTACACGTGGCGGCATCGGTGGCGTTTTTCCTCATCCACGAGGGCTACGATCACCAATTGCCGGAAGGCGTGGCGCACAAGACGTGGACCTTGGACGCGGAGGGATATGCGTCGCTGCCGGAAGGGCCGGGATTGGGAGTGGAGATCGACGAGGAAAAGGCCATTGCCGTGGGGCAGGAGAGTGGCCGGCAGTTTAAGTGGCCGGATAATCGGCTGCGGGATGGGTCGGTGGCCGATTATTAACGGACGTTGCGCACCGGCGTCGAACCGGTAGGCGTAGGGGGCGGTTTGGGAACCGCCCCCTACGTTGTTTGGGTGGCAGTACGGATTCACCTAGCGGCTGGGGTGGGGCGGTTTGGGAACCGCCCCCTATACTATTCTTCTACTACTTCCTCTTCTAAAAATTCTCCTGGCACCACTGTTATCTCAAGGAATTGAATACCTTGGAGCAACAGATCTACGTCTTGCTGCGTAGAAATAGGCCCAGGGGGCGGTGGTGGAGGACCGGGAGGAGTAGCTCCGGGAGGCGGAAGCTCATCAAAGCCGTCTTCGCCTTCACCCTCACCGTCTTCACCCTCACCCTCACCTTCTTCACTCTCACCGTCTTCGACCTCTTCACCTTCACCACCTTCGGAATCGTCTTCACCACTTTCATCACCTTCACCTTCGGGTTCACCCTCACCACCTTCAGGCTCCGGCGGTAGCTCCGGCGGTGGCGGTGGTGGGAGTGGCGCGACAAACGCCAAGCGAGCTTTTAAGAGGACGTTCTCGTCGGGTTTATTCAGGCGGGCAAAAACATCATCGAGCGATTCCTCAGTGGGAGGGCCATACTGTGGTGGAGCGAACAGTAACTCATCGGGTCCTAATGTTGCGGCGGATCCCACTTCTAGCTGGTAAAAGCCAGGCCACAGCGTATCCGGCACGCTGAGGGCTAGCTCTACTTCTCGGTCCTCAGTCCGCCCTACGCGCAGCGCAGTGGTAATGTTCAGCGTACTGCCAAGGCTGATAACCGAATCAGCCATAACCTGCCCCAAGGTGGCAAAACGAGTCCCGGGAATCACTTCGACATGTGCCTCGGCCTCGCGCACATATACGGCGTAATCGAGCCTCGTCGTAAGTTCTTCGAGTGCGAATGAAACGTCGTTATAGGCATTGAAAATTGAGGCCAAGAGCCGTCCACCTGATGTGGAGTAGAGCCGGGAACGGGTGAGTGTTGAATCGGAGCCAGCAAAGGCAATATCCGTCGTAACGCGGATGCTGTGCTCCGGATCGTTATCGACCCGGTTGGACAAGGGATAAAAGAATGCATTGGCGACGAGATTGAGCGAGGTATATGGGCTGATGCCGACGGCCATTCTGTGCGCAAGTTCGACGGTACTTCCCGACGGAAACGTATAGACGCTCTTAATAGGTACTAAGTCTGGTTCTTCATCGAGGACGCCGCGCACCGCGGGCAAGCGATCTTCGGTCAGGGTGCCGCGCACCGTTGGGTTCAGCGTTGCAAACTTGAACGCCGAACCCAAATTGGAAACTTCGCCGAGCACCTTTGCCTCGATTATGGGAAGTTCTACTGGACCAGAACTATTCATTGGATGCCCAAACCCATAGACCCGGTTGCCATCGACGTACGATATGGTTCCCATCGAACCCAGCGTAAGCTCACCGAGCAGCAACCCAACCGTCAGTGGCCTACCGGCCTCAAAGCTAACTTGGCGCTCTTGGGTTAGCCCAGCAGCAACAGTCTTGCTCAGGAGGGACGAACGCCCTTCAGGCAGCGGACGCGTCCCATTGAGTCCGGTGTTGAGCAAGGGGATTTCTAGGGGGCTGATGCTGTACCCTTCCCAAGTGGCCATGGGTTTGGCCGCTGGCACGAATCCCTGAGTGCCAATGACCCATTCTATGGGAGTGGCAAAACCGTAGTACGGCGGGCTAGTCTGGCCATTAAATCCATAAGCAATGGCACCCCAAGTACCCTGCTCTGTAAAAACGGGCGAACCGCTCATCCCCCCAGCAACGCCCCCGATCTGTATCAGAGCAGGATCCGAGGCTTCGAACATGTAAATCGGCATGGGCGGCAGAAAATCATCGACCACTTGGACGAACGTCATTTCGAGGTCGGCCAATTCGCCGTTGGCAAATTCAGTGCGCATGAATACGGTCGTGCCCGGAGGCATGGCGCGAACCTCGTCGGCCGTGACAATAGACGACAGGTCCCAAGGCTTTAACTCTCCGGTTGGACGCACAACCGCTTCTGGAGCCAATATGGAAGTGGTGGCGGCCAGCATGGAATCGGCGGCGGCCAGCATTGTATTCGCAGCAGCTAGCATGGAAGCCGCATCGGCGGCTATGGTCGAATCCGCATCCGCAGCGACCATGGCATTAGCGGCGGCGATCATGGCATTGGCGGTGGCCAGCATGTCATTAGCAGCGGCCAGCATGGAATCGGCATCGGCGGCGATTGTGGAATCGGCGTCCGCAGCGATCATGGCATTCGCGGTGGTCAGCATGGAGTCAGCGGTGGCCATCATGGTATGGGCGGCGACCAGCATGGAATCGGCCGTGGCGATCATGGAATCGACGGCAGCCGCCGTGGGGGCGGGATCATCGTCGTCTCCACAACTCCACAGAGCAACGGCGAGGGCGAGTAGGGCTAAGCGAATCGGCATGTTACATGCTCTCCATAAGGTTAGAGTGTACTCGGTGTGGGCAATTCAATCTTGTCCCGTGCCATCAAGAGATGGTCGGACGAATACTATCCTGCTTGGGTAGCGGGTGTGGGTTAGGGGGAGGAGTATAAATGTACGCAGAGGTGCTGTTTTGTGAAATGTCTGGGTAGAAGACGCTGATGGGTTGACGTCGCAGGAGAGTGGTAAGTTCCACCGCTTAGATTCGACGCTGGTGAGACTGTGCTCGTCCCCACTACGCAGTCAGGGCGTCCATCAGGGCTTGGGCGATTACCAAATGTCCGGCTTGGTTGGGGTGGACCGGTTCTGGACAGAAGGTGTCGGCATCGCGGTACTGAAGTTGCCGTTGGAAAACGTCTTGCAAGCGCACTAGGCGGGCGTCAAAGCGCTCGGCTAATTGCTCCACCACTTCGATGTACTGAGGCAAGAGTTCGAGCACCTGGCTGCGGAAGGTTTGGCCGTTGTGGTCGGTGGAGATGTAAAACGGGGTGAGCAAGACGAGGGGACAGCCCAGCTTGTTTTGGGTGATCTCTAATATCTGTTCATAGACAGCGGCGAAGCGGGCCGGATCGACGCCGTCTTCGGCCCCGCGCAAATGACTGTGCAGGTCGTTGATGCCGATTTTGACGGACAGCCGGTCCGGCCGGTGGTAGAGCACGTCGTCCCGCCAGCGGGCGGCTAAGTCGGTGACGCGGTTGCCGCCGATGCCTTTGTTGATGTAGCGAACCTGCCGCTCGGGGAAGCGGGCCGTGGCCAACTCGGTGAACAGGCGCACGTACCCGTTGCCTAGCGGGGCCTCGGTACCGCGACGACCGCAGTCGGTGATACTGTCGCCGATGAACAGCAGCGTTTGTCCGTCTTCAATCCAGTATTGGCTCATAGGTATTCCTCTTGGTTGGGATTACTCGTCGGCGTCTAGCAGGTTCCTAAAGGCTTCGAGGCTGGGCACCTGTATGGAAGCCCGATGCAACTGCTTGAGACGCGGCACCTCGTCGATGGCCGCAATCTGGTCGGCTAAGCGGCGCACGGCCGGCGGCTGAAAGCGCAGTTCTAGCACTTCTTGGATGCTTTCGCGGATACCTTGCTCAATGCCTTGCTCAATGCCTTGCTCAATGCCTTGCTCAATGCCCTCCTCGCGGGCTTGTTGGGTCAGGTATTGGGCAAACGAGGATTCGCGCATGAGATCCATGAGATACTCCTTGGAAACTATGGCCGTGATCGTCTGAGGATTATACACTAAGCTGCTCAACAGCGTCAACCCGGTGAGCACATCGGCTTTGACCGACCGCGCCAGCGGCATGTCCCACGCCTTGGCCACACACTGCTCTAACCACGCGGCCTCAGCCTGTCCGGCTGGCGGCTGCATCAGGGGTGCAAACGGCAGCAAGCCCACCGATCCGCTGTCGAGCACGGCCTGACCGGGGAGCTGACTCAGACGGAGCACTTTGTAGCGGATCACGACTAGATGGTCGGGATGCTCTTGAATGTAGTAGCCCGGATCGCGTCGTCCGGCATCGGGGCGCAGGTAGAGGACATAGGAATGCACCGGCAGACCGTAGCGTTCGATCAGGCGACCGATGTAGCCGACCATGCGGCGTGGCATGGGGGGGGCGGTGCTGTCGGTGGTTTGAAACTCGTGGTGGACCAACACCTCCTTGCCGCCGATGCACACGCGGAGGAGGCTGTCCGGGCGGCGGACGTTGGGTTGCTCGGTGTCGAGCACTTCAACGCCTTCGATGTCATCGCGCTGGAGGGCGAAGCGGGCGAAGTCGGCCGGGTAGGTTTGGATTAGGTGCTTGGAAACGATGTCGATTTCGGCCATGGCGATCGGTTGGGAATTAGGGCTTGGCAAGCCATCCGAACTGGATTGCGGGTGGGGTGGTATCCGCAATAGGCAAAAATCGTGCTAAGGCGGCGGCTCAGAGGGAGGCGGGGGATCGGAGGTGCTGGAGTGTAGCGGAAAGGTTACAGGGATGGGAAAGTTAGGGACAAAAGCTGCGTAACTCGATGAGATAGCGTATAGTCGAGATACAGGCCATAGAGACTACTCCGTCCAGCCTACAGGGTTAAAGGACCTCCAATAGCGCCCCTCCAGTCTTTTTCTCAAAACATCCCCGACCTGTCCTTCTAATCCACCATAAGGCCCAAGCTTCCCCTCTGATTCATAACCAAGTATTCCATCTATCTCGTCACAACCTAAGTACACGACAGTAATGTAAGTTGTGGTACGGCCCTGCTTTAGGTTTTATTTGCAATCGCCCAAGATTGCATTTAAATCCTAAATACAG
>JAJEEZ010000471.1:0-9132 GCA_022820705.1 Candidatus Latescibacterota bacterium
GGACTCGCACCAGCGCGTCTTCATCTACCAAGGCGCCGCGAGACTTGTTTATTAGGTAGGAGCCCGGCTTCATCTTGCGCAGTAGCTCTTCGTCGAACATGTGATAAGTGTCTGCGTTTAGGGGCACCTGTAAGGAGACGAAATCGGACTCGGCCAGTAGCGTTTCGAGGTCCACCATTTCGACTTCCAAGTCGGCCGGCAGGGGTGCCTGCAAGTTTCTGCGCGTGGCTAGCACCCGGAGGCCGAAGGGCTTAGCGCGGCGGGCGACCATTTCGCCGGTGGCTCCAAAGCCGACGATGCCCAACGCACAGGTGGACAGCCGCTGCAACTGGGTGGACTCGGTGCGGGCTTGGCGGAAGCGGCCGGCGCGCATGTACTGCTCCATCCTCGGCAGTTGGCGAGCCAAGGACAGCAGCATGGCCATGATGTGGTCGGTCATTTCCTCGGCGCAGAAGAAGGGGGCATTGGAGACGATGATGCCGCATTCCGTGGCCTTTTCCACGGCGATCTTGTCGGTGCCGTTGCCGAGGCGAGAGATCAGGCGGCAGCGGTCCAGCGATGCGACCACGGTTGCGGGCAAGCCGGTTGAGACGATGGCGACGGCGTCGCAGCCTGCTAGCTGGCGAATGAGTTCCTGCGGGTCCTCTTCCTCGGCGTATTCAGGTTCGATGCCGAATTTGGCGTACAGCGATCGCTCCAGCTCGCCGACTGGGTACATGGTGGCGTTGAGGCGGACATAGCGGAAGGACGGTGCCATGACTCTGAGCCGATCACCAGGCCACTTCCATCATGTCCCGCGCCCAGTACATCGGCCCGTCGAAGACGCTTTTTACCTCGGCGATTCCCTCGGTGGTCTCTTCCGCGGGATCGAGGGTCACCGACTGGTGGTTGATTACCAAGCGCTTGGCACCGGCCTCGGCGGCCATGCGCCCGGCATTTAGGGTGCCGGTTTCGGAGATGACGCTGGGGAAGGTTTGGATCTTCTCCTCCCGATGCACGGCCTCCATCACGAATAGGTCTGCGTCCCGGGCTAGCTCGACTACGGATTCGATCGGCGCTGTATCGCCGCTGAAGGCGACGACGCCTTCAGCGGTCTCGAAGCGGAAGCCGTAGCATTCGATGTAAGGCTGGGCGTGTTTGACCTCGCGCGCATAGCAGGTCCAGCCTTTTCCGGCGGCTACTTTTCCCTCGGTATATTCAACTGCGTGGACCACTGGTTCTGGCCTAGAATCGCCCACGCCGCCGCGCATTTGGTAGGCGTGGACGCTCATGGGATGATTGGTGCGGGCGATCACGTCGTACCAGAAGAGGCCATTGGGACTCCAGATGCCGTCGGTGATGCGCTTGATCGGGGGAGGTCCGTAAACGTGCAGGTCTGGCTCGGTGCCGATGCACTGGTCGAAGCGCGTCATCAGGAAGCAGAGATAATCGGAGATGTGGTCGGAGTGCAGGTGGGTGAAAAACAGGTTGTGTACCGAGGTGCAGGGGATGCCCAGGCGGTGCATCTTAAAGGTCGATGCAGGACCGCAGTCGATCATCAGCCGCTGGTCGCAGATTTCGAGGATGAAACAGGTGCCCCAGCGGTCGCGAGTGGGGGTGGGCGTACCGGCACCGACAATGTTTAGTTTTGGCATGGGATCGTCTCCAACACGTAGCCGCCGACCGTCCTAGCTATCTATGTCACTCGCTTTAGTTCGGGCTCCTTCCAGCAATCCTTCTATGTGGGCTACGCGTTCTGCCAAACTTGATACGCGCCTATCTACTGCCGTTATTTTTTCGCTTAAACGCAGTTCAACGCCCGAAATATCCTTAGTAAGTTTCCACAAAAAAGCCAGAACAGCAGCTATTCCGGCTAAGGTAATCCCAGTGCCTAAATCAATCATGACAATCTCCTTTCAAATCCCACGTCATCGACTCCTTTCCCTAATTTTAGGGTGTTTATAAACGGAAACGAAAACGATAGCTCTGTCAAGACAGGAAAAAGTAAAATCCTGGGGAGTTCCGAGGGAAAATCCGGACGCGCCTAGACCATCGTCCGAACAAGATTAACCATCGAGGAGAATCCGACCTTGAAATTCGATACGCAAAAACTGCCCGTCGCCCCTGACGTGACCGCCCCCGATGGCGCGGATGTACGCGTTCTATTGGGCCTGCAAGGCGGCGGCATGGCGCATTTTGAACTCCAACCCGGCCAGACATCCAAGGCCGTTGCCCACCGCACGGTCGAAGAGATCTGGTTTTTTCTCGCCGGTCGCGGCCAGATGTGGCGGCGGCAGAACGACCGCGAGGAAATCGTGACAGTCGAGCCGGGCGTCTGTCTGACCATTCCGCTGGGCACCCATTTCCAGTTCCGCGCCTTGGGCGACGAGCCACTCACCGCAATTGCCGTTACCATGCCTCCTTGGCCCGGCGAGGACGAAGCCTACCCGGTCGAGGGGAAATGGCTGGCGACTGCGTCTCATTAGGCGAATGTAGGTCTTTCAAGGTGTTCTGGGTCGGGCGTATCAGCGGCGGCGACATTACCGTATATTACAAGGAAACTGGAGGCACTGTTATGATTGAATCCTCTATAACAAAAAAAGGACAGACGACACTACCCAAGCCCGTGCGGGAGACGCTTGGTCTAAAGGCCGGGGACCGGGTGCGCTATGTCATTTCCGACGGCGAGGTGCGAATGCTACCCGTGCGCCCCATCCGTCGGCTGTTCGGTGCACTCCAGCACGACGGCCCCGCCGTCACTGTGGAGGAAATGGAACAGGCCGCAGCCGCTGGGGCGTGTGAGGAGTGATCAAAAATAATAACGTCAGACGGCTAATCGACCGCCGGAAATGAGCAGATGTCGTTTCACAGAGTATTGGAAGGTCTTCAAGCTGTCGGTGAACTGCTGATCAAGCGGGGCTCAGCCATGGGGCCGCTGGTCCCTTCGATCATCGTGCTGGTCCCGGGTTTTATCGTTGCGGCTTGGTTTTTTCGATCAACAGCTATGATCAAAGGTGTTCCTCTCATTAGTGTCTTGTTCGTGATCGCAGCCCTCGGGATCGTGATTGACTACCACCGCCGCTACGCATTTTTTGCAAAGAACGATCCCGATAGGTTGCAGTCGGAGGAGTACCGATACAAAACGGCGCAGATGCGGATGATCGCAGCTAAGGAGTTACAGCATCCAATTCCCGAAGATGAGCTTCCAGACCCGAAGGAAAAGCCGGACGCGCCTAGACCGTCGTCTGAAGGAGACGAACCACCAGCCTCAACCAATACAGATGAGGAAAAGATCGCATGAAATCCTATCTCTTTACGTTTAGCCAACCCTGCACGCAGGCGCAGGCGCACGATGTTCTCAACAACACTGAGGGAGTTCAAACGTGGATTGCGCCGTTTCAGTACTCCGCCATCCTCGTCTCCAGACTCAATGCCCAGGACCTCAGTGCGATTCTTCGCGAGCGACTGCCCAATGTGTGGTTCATGGTCGCAGAAATGGACCCCCAGGCCGTGAATGGCTGGCTGCCCGGAAATCTCTGGGAATACGTAAACGATCCGCAGAAGGCGTGGTCCCAGCAATTGATCAGGACTATCGCCGATCCAAAGTATCTCCGTCGTCCCGTCGCCGATGCCGACAGAGTGACGGGGACGTAGAGCTGCCTAGCCCGATCAGTTTGGGCTTCGCAGGCACCATGCCGTCCTCTCTCAAAAGCCACACCGTCCACCTGCACACGCCCCGCCTGCACCTGCGTCCCATGACCGACGCCGATTGGGACATCTTGCTGCGTTGGAACCAAGATCCCGACGTGTTGTATTACGCCGATGGCGCGGATGTGGCGGCCTATACGCTCGACCAGATCAAGCGCATTTATGGCGGCATTTCGCAAGCCGCCTTCTGCTTTATCGTCGAACTCGACGGCCAGCCCATTGCCGAGGCTTGGTTGCAGGTCATGAATCTGTCGCGGATTATCAAAGCCCACCCCGGCAGTGACTGCCGCCGCATTGACGTGTCGATTGGCGAGAAGCAGTACTGGAATAAAGGCTTAGGGACTGAAATTATCCGTGCGTTAGTCGATTTCGGTTTTGCCGAGGAGAAGGCCGATTTTATCTTCGCCTGCGACATTGCCGATTACAACCCCCGTAGCCGCGCCGCGTTTGCCAAAGTGGGCTTCCGCGTCGTGGACCACATCGACCAGCCGCCCGGCGGTAAGGCGCGCTCTATCTGCGACATGCGCATCGCCCAAACCGAGTGGGCAGTAGGTGCCAATCCACTGCCCTGAGTGGTTTTTCAATTGAGTCTATTTATTCAAAAATGTCGCGATGTCGTTTGGGTCCCAAAGGTGGAGGTGTGGGTCGCGGAGATTTTTTAGGGTGTCGGTAAATCCGGATTTGGAGGCGATAAGATAAAAAGCGTTCTCGGTTGGGAACTTTTGTGCGCGTTGTTTGAGAGTCTGCAGAACGTCGGTGCCGACAGGGGTGGATGTCCATTTGCATTCGACAAAGAGAGTTTGCCGGGTTTCGGAGTTGAGGGCGACGAGGTCTATTTCGCTTTGTCGGTCCCACCAGCGTCCGATTCGGTGAAAGTAGAAGGGGGCGCGGTTGTGAAGGTTGAGTTTGAGCAAGAGTTCTCGCGTGATATTTTCGAAGGCAAAGCCCATAAATTCCGCTACGCAAGTATTGAGGCGATTGAGAAAATACGGAAAGTTGCCCGATTCGTAGATACTCAATTGACGGTAGATGAATCGCATCCAGAAAGTGATAAAGGGGTCGCGGATTTTATAGCGACTTTTTTTGGTTTTCCAAGATTGCTCGGTAATGGGCACTTCGCGTTCGATGAGGTCAAACAGGTCGGACAATTCGCGCAGGTATTTGGACAAGCTAGTGGCCGGCAGTCCGGCGGGGCCGGCGATTTCAGAACGGCGGGTTTTTCCAGTGGCGATGGCTTCGAGGATTGCCAAATAGGTGTGGGCAGTGCTGCCAAATTCGGAGAGGATGATATCGCGCATTTCATTGCGAAAGGGGGCAAAGGGGGTGAACAGCGCTTGATGGAGAATTTGTCGGATGGTGCTGCCGCCCAATTCCATGCTTTCTATAATTTCGTAATACCGGGGCATGCCACCAAAGATGCCGTAAAGGGTAAGTATGTCTGTGGGCGATTGAAAGCCGAGGTCTGTAGTGATTTGATAGATGGCTTCGATGGGTAAAGGGCTGAGATCAATTTCCCGGGTGAGACGACCGTAGAGGGGTTCTTTGGCGTCTTGGAAAACTTTTTTCATCAGGCCCACGACAGAACCTATGGCAATGAGATGTATGCTGGATTGTTTGTGCCATGTGTCCCACACGCCTTGGAGGGTGGAATAGATGGCGGGATCGACAGTGAGAAAGTTTTGAAATTCATCAAAGACGACGATCAGGTGCCGGCGCTGGGTTTCGGCAAAGAGGAAAACGAAAAAGTCCTGCCAATTTGTAAATGTGGGTGCGTGGGCAATGTGCGATTTAAGGGTCGCCGAAAATTCGGCGAGGAGGGCATTTGCGGGGCGTTTTTCAACAAAAAAATAGATGCCGCGATTCTGGATATGTTGACGCACGAGTTCTGTTTTTCCCACACGCCGTCGCCCAAAGATCGCGGTGAATTGAGAAAATTGTGCAGATCTTTCGGTGAGGTCGCGAAGAAGTGCCAGTTCTGTTTCTCGGTCGTAGAATTTCATTATTATTCTCTCAATAATTATTCTTTTTAGAATAATAGACATGGAGACAAGTGTCAATGCAAAACAAGCCTGCTAAACGACCTATGCGCCTAGTCATCTTGTCGTACAGCCATCACGGCCGCGGCATCGGCCAGACCGTGCGCGCTTTGGGACACGATATAATCGGGGTCATGGACGGGGAAGAAGGCCCGCGCCAACAACTTGCAGAGATTTTCCAATGTCCAGGCTTTGCCACAGCGGGCGAATGCCTCGACGTCGCGCAGCCCGACGCGGCCCTAGTCGCTGGCAAGCACATTGAAATGCCAGATCACGTGCAGGCCTGCGTCGATCGGCGCATTCCCTACCTGCTCGACAAACCCTTTGCCGATTGCGCTGCTCGGCTTCGCCCCGCGGCCGAAGCTTCGGCCAAACACGAGGTCTTCAGCGCCCTCACTCTGCCCAACCGCGCCAGCCGCATCGTCGCCACGGTGGAGCGTCTGTTAGCTGACGGCACGCTGGGCGATGTGGTCCAGTATAGCTGCCGCCTCAATAACGGCCCACCCTCGCGCTACGACCCGACGCCCTCGGCTTGGCACAACTATCCGGCCATTTCCGGCGGCGGCAGTTGGGCCGTAGAGGCGGCCCACGGCATTGACACTTTCCTACAATTCGTCGGCGAGCAGACGGTCCACGTGGTCGGTGCCATCATGTCCAATGCCACCCACGGCCGTATAGTGGAGGATATTGGTTTGGGAATGCTGCGCACGGATGGGGGTGTGACCGGCGTTATCGAAAGCGGCTACGCCTATCCGTCAGGAGTGCGCAGCGGCGACCATTTCTTCCGTTTTATCGGCACCCGCGCCATGGTTTTCCAGCAGTACGGCAAAGAGGGGGAGCCGCTCATCGAAGTCCATACTACCGAAGGCGTGCAATTCAGTGAGGATTTGTCGCACGGTGAGCGCATGACGACCATTGTCGATCAAGCCCTGACCGCTTTGGCGGATGGGCGGCCCTTCACACCGAATATCGACCAAGCTGTGCGCATTCTCGAAATACAGGACGCAGTGTACGACCACGCCCGCCGAAATCCGCTGACCAACGGCCCACATCCCATGGGCACCCCGCCTAGCATCTAATGATGCTGGTCAGTAGGTATGCCTTCTCCAATCTCCAGCAGATGCGCAACGAGAAGATCAACAGCATTTTCTAAATTCTCTAAAGCCTCTTTCCCGGTATATCCCCAACTGGCAGCCCCTTTATGTTCTAGCTCGGGAATATAGGCTCGCCAGACCGCTTTCTCATCGGGCTCATCGGGCCACTTGTCTTGCTCTAAAACAGCCTTAAACAAATACGTTTTCATACCAACCCAAATGTGAAGTGGGCCAGCCGCGACGCCTGCGGTGCGGAGGCTATAGCCGCTTGTACAGTTGAATAGTTCGCTGGGCCGCGTCTTCCCACGTGAAGGCTGAGGCCCGTTGGCGTCCTTGGTGTGATAGCCGTTGGCGGAGTGCGGAATTGGTCAGTAGGTGCTGCATGCCGGCGGCGATGGACGCGACGTCGAGCGGATCGACGAGTACCGCATCTTCTCCGGCGACTTCGGCCAGTGACGAACAGTTCGACGTGAGCACCGGACAGCCGCTGGCCATTGCTTCGAGCACGGGCAACCCGAATCCCTCTATCAGCGATGGAAAGGCGAAAAAGAGCGCGTGGGCAAAACAGGCGCGGATTTGCTCGTCGCTGAGTTGGCCGGCGAGGAGCACCCGGTCGCTCAGGCCGAGTTGATGCGCCAGGCGCACGAGCGCGGGATTGCCCTCGCCGCGGCCGGCGAATACGAGCGCGAGATCGGGATGGTCCGGGGCGACTTGGGCAAAGGCGCGCACCAGCCGAGGCAGGTTTTTGTACGGCAAGCTGTTGCCCAAGCCAAAGGCAAAAGGCCGTTTTGCAAGACCGTCGAGAATATCCCGCTGCACACGGTCTTGGTCGGTCGCATGGCCCAAGTCAAACTGGGCCGGTTCCGCGTTGCCCGAGTGCCAGGCGGATGCTACGCCGTGGAGGACGGCGGTTACTTTGTCGGCGGGGACGCCGTGGTTGAGCGCAGCTTGGCGCGTACTGGCGGAGACGGCAACGATGTGGTCGGCTGTGGCGATGGCTCGGCGGATACCCAAGCTCCCGAGCGACCCCTTGACCCACCGCCGCCAGCGCCGTCCGTCGCAGAGGTAAGAATGATCCACCCAAATCAGGTCGTGTAAGGTGATGACGACGCGCCGGGCGCGCACGCCGATGGGGAGAAAGTGGTACAGGGAGTGGTACACGTCGGCGTCGAGCCCGTTGATGACCCGGGCACCGGCGAGGATGTTGTGCGGTGAGGAAATGTCGTGCGGTGAGAAAATCTCCCTGAAATTGGCCTGATCGGCGATAGGGCCGTGGCGCGATGGCCGGCGGACGACGAGGTACTCGTTTTCGAGGTCTAGCTTGGCGATGTGGCTGACGAGGTCGGCGGCGTAGCGGCCGAGGCTGGTGGGCACGTCGCGCAGAGAGCGAGCGTCGATGCAGATCCTCATGGGGGGAGGCCGGCGCAGTAGTTGGGAATGTGCGCTAGCGCCGCTCGCGGCCAGACCCGGAAGTCAGCGTAGGCGGCTGCGGCGTACCCCTGAGTCGAATTGGCATAGGTGAGCAAGGCAATGCCAATGGTTTTTTTTGGCAGTTTGGACGACAAAATGCGCTCGTGATCCTTTTCTAGATTGACCCATTCCTGGAGCCATTGTCCCAACTTCTCCGGTCCACTTTGGAGCACGACAAACCAAGGGCGGGCAATGCCTTTGCGGCGAGAGACGGTCCCCGGGGCCAAGGTCGTGCTCCACACGTATTTGATCTGTCGCGGGATGCCGAGGAGGTTGCGCGAAAAAATGACGTGTACCCCAGCGGCGCTGTCGTTGGTCTCGGTGTAGCGCTCGTCGCCCCCCGGCGGCAGGGCGTCGGCGCGCCAGCACCAAGTCATAATCGGGTATTGCCGGGGATTCCAGCGGAATTCCTTCATGAGGACGACCGAGTGGCCGGTGTCTTGCGCGGCTAGGTAGCGGCGGTCGTTGGCCTCGCGGACGGCGTAGAGCTTGGGTTTGTCGTCGTCCTTGCTGCGCCAGCGCCAGCCGCGAGGCAGGCTGTCTAGGGGCGTGGAGGTAAAGTCCTCGATGACGATGTAGGGGGGGGCTTCATGCTCGCCTCCATCGGGTGGTGCGTCTTGGGCGGAGGCAGTGTAGATAGAGAAGACGCAGTAGCCCGCTAGGCAAGCGAGTATGTGTCGACGCATTGCTCTACCTCTCGTGGGTCAGCGCGGGTTTTCTTGTTCCTGAAGCACGGTTAAGTCCGTCGCAGGGCGGCGCTGGAGTGCGGTACGGCTCATGTAGCTGAGAAAGGTCCAGCCGATGAAGATCCAGAACACGCGGCGCAGGCGGCGCGTAAGACCCAA